>JAUNSM010000074.1 GCA_030539215.1 Clostridia bacterium | reverse complement strand
CATTGCACAAAAGGAATGTGAAAAATGGCAGCTAAAAGGCTTTTAGACGAAAAATATTGGTCTCAATTTATAAACAGGGATATGGTAACCGGAAAAGTAGTACATGATGGCCACCAATTTGAGAATTTAATAGAGCGTTTACTTAATTTAATGTATACGGATTTAAATTGGAAACCTACAAAGATGACGCATGATGGAAATAAAGACTTTAAGGCTGAAAATGGTGAGGAAATATATTGGGCCGAATGTAAAAATTATAAAAATAAAATTGATTTAAAAACTTTGGCAGCAACATTAGTAATGGCTGAAATTGAAAGCATAAACGCAATATTCTTTTTTTGCTATTCTGAAATTAATAATCAAACAAAAACTAAGCTAAATAGTTTTTCTAAAACAAGTCAAAAGTCTATATATTTTTTTGATGGAATTATTCTGGATCAATTAATCTATAAATATAAAAAAGATATTTTTCCGTTTTTTTTCCCTGAATTGCAGGATTCAATAATTGAGGCGGACATTGTAACTTATAAAACAAATCCGGTAGTATTATGTTATTTGGAAAGAAATCCGTTTCTAAATGGAACTTCGGAATTTGATATAAATAATTTGCCGGAACTTCAGAATTTGAAATTAGGAGAAATCATTGGAATACATGTAATAGTAATAAATACAAACATAGATAGTCCTATGAAATATTCTATTATGTTAAAGACTAGTAATCAAGATAATTTTTTTGAGATACTTTTTGAAAATCAAAATTATCAAACGGGGGATAACCTCATATATAATGATGTCGAATTACAAGCCGGTGCCACCAGTCAAAAAAGTATTTATCTGAAGTTAAACAAGTGGGCGGAAAAGGTAAGCATTCCTACAATAGTATGTATGTCTGACAAAAAAGAAATAGGAAAATTCAAGTTTTCACTTATTACAACATTGCGAACTCGTCGAACCCCATATATGGGCAATAACTATATTGAGCAAAGAAATAGCATGTGCAAAGCAAGTTTATATCAGAAAAAATTATCTGTTTTGTATATTTATGGAGGCAGTGGAACAGGAAAAAGTAGGATGCTATCAGAATGTGCTTCTAAATTTGTAAGTAATGGATATCATGTTATTAAATTGTCTTACGCGGAAGATAATAAGCATTCCACATATATAATGCTTAGAGAACTCATTTTTTCATTATATGGTTTTTCTGATGAAATTATTGAATATATTATACAAAATTCATATGAAGACTTGGAACTTTATAATAATAATTCGTATAAAGAAATATTTCAAATTATTAAATATATTCATAAGAATCGTTATAATTTGTCTGTAATTGAAACACTTGATTATTCATTAATCTATGAAAAAATGGCTAAAGGAAAATATTTTTTTGAAATTGATGATTTGCAAGACTGGGATGACTATGGAGTCATATTTTTAAAGGGTTTTTATAACTATGCGAAGTGTATGCAACGCAAGTGCAATACAGTCATTGGGATTATTGCTAATACGGATGCATTATACCGCCAACAAACCATAGAGTTTTTGGCACATTTAATTTCCAAGCAAAATAGTTTTGAATACAACATTAATTCATATAATATCAATGGTTTTGAAACAGCCAATCAAGCATCCTTATTTATAAAAGAACTTTTAGGCATTGGCGATGATTTTGCAATAACGAAGAGCATGGCTAATTACTCACTTAGGCCTAAATATTTGGCTGAAATGGCAAACTATTTGCAGGACATAAGAGCAATAGAAACTATTGGAAATACGGTTGTTGTTCCAGATAAAAATTTCCTGCATCTATCATTATTAGAAATGCCCATGTCCATAAAAGCCATTATCGAAAAACGCTGGTTACTATTTTTGGAAAATACTACTAATAATGAGCAATATTATAAAGAGCTTATTTCATGTATATTACTTTCGGAAAGCGTAAAATTACAACAACAGCATTTTGGAATTGATTACATAGAAGATATAAAAAAATTATATCAACTTGGATTCTTAAAAAGAAAAAATATAAAAGATGATGTTTATATTTTTGAACATGATTCAATAAAGTTGTATTTTCAAGAAAAATATAGTGATTGGTTGAAAAGCGCTATTTCCTATTTTGCAACATGTAAGCAAAAGTTTTTAGAATGTGAACGATTTGAATATATTCACAAAATATATAGTAGTCAAAATATAACTTTAAATGATTATTACCATTATATGGAATTTAATTATTCTGATGATGTGAAGGACAAAATAAATGTTCAAGTACTCTACATTATATTACAACACAACACAAATAATCTTTATGAGATTTTAAAGGATATATTTAATTGTACTAGAGAACAATTTGGTGAAAAAAAAGTTGAAAGTTATTATTTTATTTTTGAAGAGACATATCGTGTAGATAGTAAACAACTAAGTTGTGAAGAATATTGTGATATATACTTAGATTACGCGGAAAATCAGCTTAAAATGAAAGAAACAGAAAAAGCTATTGAAATATATGAATCTATAATTAAAAAAATAAACAAGAATCCTTTTCCGGAAAGTAAACGAATGCTTGCTCGGATTTATAATAGATATTTTGTATGTGGTCGCGTTGGATCCTACATTAATCAATATGCATGCAAATGGAATAAGTCACTGAAAATATCATTAAAGAATAATTTTTATGACTTGTGTATTGAGAATTATTTTGATAAAGCACAGAGTTTATTTTTGGATATGAATGTTCTTCCTGATGCAATTGAATACTTGGAACAGGGCTGTTGTGATTATATGAAATTTCGACCCGCGAATCTTTATGGTCATTATTTATATCGTCATATTCAGCTTAAGTTTTTAAAAAAAGATTATAAAAAATTAGAAGATATAATATGGGACTATGATTCCTCAATTACTGAAGAAGATAATATAAAATTTAAACTTTTTTTTAAAATCCAATTTTTAATCTTTAAAATTACGTTATGCCTTCTAGGACAGAAAAAATGTTCTGATTTTGAAATTGAAAACATGCTAGAACAGCTTAATTCTTTTCAAAGTATGCAAAATACCTTACAATTATATCGTTATTTCTATTTATATGGTAAATATTACATACATAAGAGAAATTGGCCAAGAGCATACTTATTTTACGAAAAAGCTTTTAATAATTTGGATGAAAATATAAAAACTGAAGAACTTGAATTACAATGTGAGGTTATAGTTCAAGATATGTTAATTGGCTTCAAGAGGAATAATTTTCCGTTTACTAAATATGATATGTCTATTTTTGATTCAGTTTTAAAAGATGGTACATTTAGACAGATTAACATTATGTCGAACGAAGAATTTTCAGAGTTTTACAAACATTACATTCCTCAAGCACCAATTATTAATGAACAAACAAAAGAAGCCTTTTTGCTTTTTTAATATATCCCATTTTGTAATTCTTCAATTGAACATATAGCACCATTAATATCAATGATAATGTCTCTACTTATGTTTCGCATTTTATACCATAGGGCGTTATCTTTTAAAGAAATAAAAGAATCAACAAAATATATTATAGGGGTATGGAAATTAGTAAAATCAAATGGAACATAATCATAAATTTGCATATTATCAAGATTGCGTACAGTAGACAAAAAGGTATATTCATCATAAAATTCAATATTAAGATTTGTTTTTATGAATGTTTTATACCAGTTAATATTATTATAGCTACTTAAGTTAATGATAATATAATATTTTAGGAGTACATGTGATGTCATAAAATATTGAAAAGTACTACTCATCCAAATGTTTAAATTATAACGCATACGGTGCGAGTTTTTTTGATAAAATTTCCAACGAGAATCATTTTCTAGAAAAGAAAAATCTGAAATCTTACCTGCGGATTTTGATGTATAACTTTTATGAAATACAACCGAATCAGCAACAATCCAAACTTGTTTTCCTGATTCCCATAGTTTTAAAGTATAGTCACAATCACAACATATATAAGGCATATCTTCATCCATGCCTCCAAGTTGATTATATAATGATTTATACGTCATTAATATACCACCACAAGCAGATGATACACAAATGTCATTATTTACAAGAGGAGACTTTTCAGATAAGTCTTTACCTATATGTGCACTATTATATGGAGTATATTCTATTCCATATTCTAAAATTCGATTATTAGTTGGATTAATCATTTTAGAACTTACGGCCCCAATTCTTTTATCAGACAATAGTTTTTTCAATAATGGCAGATACCAATTAGGCGTTACAAATATATCTTGATCCATTAGCGTTATTATATCTCCTGTGGCATGTGCTACGCCAATATTTGCAGCCTTTGAATACAACAATGCCTTATCAATTTTGATAATTTTGCAATTGGAATACGAGATTTCTCTTTCTGAGGAATTAGGATTATTAGCAACTACTATAATCTCAACATCTTGTGGTAAGTTTTCAAATAATAGATTTAATACAAAATATAATTCTTGTTTATTCTTATAGTATGGAATAATAATGCTCTGCTTCATATGTCTACTCTTTTTCTTTTTGCAACCATAAAAATGTGTAGCCGCGATCGCAAAAATAAATTTTTCTTTTTTTATAATCTGTAAATAATTTTTTTGAACCAATAATATATTCTTTATCAGAAATAAGACTAAGTACTGACATAGAACGTTCTCTTACTTGAGAGAGTATAAAATTAGTAATGTGACAATGTTTTTTTTCTCCTATATATGTAGTTTTTATAAAAACAAATTTTTTTCTTCTAGCAGAACTTTTTAATTTTGATATGGATGGAAAACGTTGCAAATCCTTTATTATAATTGAAGGAAAATATTTTATCCAATATTTGCTCAATAATTGTTTTCGGCTTTCTGTACATATACAAAGAATTCCCTTAGGTTTAAGAACACGATATATTTCTGTATACATAGATGATATATCTGCAACATGATGAACGACATTTGTCATATATACATAATCAAAGAAATTATCAGGATATGGAATGGCGTTATGACTTCCTTGCTTGATTGTAACTGTAGGATTTTTCTTTCGAGCATATTTAATCATTTCTTTACACGGTTCCACTCCATATACATGGTACGATGTGTATGTGTTTATTGCCTTAATGTAGTTACCTGTTCCACAACCAAAGTCTAACACTTCAATCGTAGATTTTGGCATGAATTTGGAAATCAGCTCAAAAAGAATATGACAATTTACTGCGTGTGTATTAACAAAGCGATTAGCTAAATGCTCGTAATTCATATCAAGTCTCCTTTGTAATTGGTTTACATAAATAGATTTTGAGGATTTTCTTTAAATACTAATTGCATAGATA
>JAUNSM010000011.1 GCA_030539215.1 Clostridia bacterium | reverse complement strand
AACTCCCAGATATAAAGATAAAAAGTAAAGAATGCATACAAAAGGCTAATACTGAAACAGAAAAAGTTTTAGAAAACATATTAAAAAAGATGTTAAATGTAAAAGAAGTTGATTTTTCAGAAAATTTATTAGCTTTAGGGGGAGATTCATTAACAGCAATTAGCTTAAATGTACAAATAAGTAAAGAGATAGGAACAGACATTTCTATTAAAGAATTAATGGAAACAAAAAACTTTGCCGAACTTTGTAATGTAATAGATAATAAACAAAAGTTAAATAAAATTTCTTTAATAAAGAAAATTGAAGATAATGAGTATTATATTACATCTTCTGCACAAAAACGAATTTATATGGCTAGTCAAATGAGTAATAATGTTGTATATAATATGCCTGGTAAAATTCAAATTAAGGGTAATTTAGATGTTTCTAAATTAGAGAATGCATTTAAAGAATTAATTTCAAGACATGAATCACTACGCACATACTTTGAGATGTTAAGAAATGGAGAAATAGTACAAAAAATAAAAACAAACAATGAATTCAAATTACCAATTATTAAGTGTGATGAAATTAATATAGAAAGTAAGATTAAAAATTTTGTAAAACCTTTCAAATTAAGTGAAGCACCACTTCTTAGAGTACAATTGTTACAATTGAAAAAGAATAAATTTATATTACTTTTTGATATGCATCATATTATTTCTGATGGAACATCAATACAAATTTTAATGAAAGAATTAGAAGATATATACAATGGGAATAAACTAAAAAATATAAAAATAACATACAAAGACTATACATATTGGGAAGACGAAAATATTGAACAGGGTAATTTAAAAAAACAAGAAGAATTTTGGTTAAACCAATTTAGCGATGAAGTACCATTGTTAAGTATGCCTTTAGATTTTAAAAGACCAGAAGTAAAATCATTTAAAGGAGATACCATTTCAACAAGTGTAGATAGAGAAATGAGTAAAAATATAATTAAATTAGCAAACAAATATAATACTACACCATACATAATACTATTATCAGCATATTATATTCTTTTGTCAAAGTACACAAATCAAAGTGATATAGTAATTGCATCTCCAATAATAAACAGACAGAAGGAAGAATTAAATAGTGTAATAGGAATGTTTGTTAATAATATTCCTATTAGAATAAAAACAGATGATAGATTAATATTTGACGATCTAGTTAGCAATGTAAAGAATCTCTCTTTGAAATGTTTTGATAACCAAAGTTATCCTTTCGACAAAATAGTACAAAAGTTAAATTTAAACAGTAATAACCAAGTTAATTCTTTATTTAATACAATGTTTGTATATCAAAATAATGAAAATTTAACTATTAGTTTAAATGAGTTGGAAACTAAAATTGATATAATTGATATTAATATTTCAAAGTTTGATTTGACATTACAAATAAAACCACAAAAAGAGTCTTTTGATATATATATTGAATATTCAACAGATTTGTTTAGAAGAGAAACAATACAGTATTTAAAAGAACATTATATAAATGTATTAAAAGAAATTACAACTAATCCAAAAATAATATTAAAAGATATAGATATTATGACAAATGAAGAAAAAAACAAAATACTTTATCAATTCAATAATACAAAGATTAATTATGAAAATAAAACAATACAAGAATTATTTGAAGAACACGTAGAAAGAAAACCTAACGCAACGGCATTAATATTCGAAGATGAAAAAATAAAGTATGATGATTTAAACAAAAAAACAAATAGTTTAGCAGCATATTTAAGAGAAGAAGGAGTTACTAGAAATTCAATAGTTGGATTATCAATGAAAAGGTCTCCAGAATTAATTGTTGGATTACTAGCAATACTAAAAGCAGGAGGAGCATATCTACCAATAGATCCGTTACTTCCACAAGATAGAAAGGAATATATGATAGAATCTAGTGGATGTAAACTTTTACTTGTTGACAATAATAAAAATACTTATAAAGATATAAAAACAATAAATATAAAAGGAAAAAATATATTAAGTAATAGTACGCGTAACATTCCAAATATCAATAGTGAGTCTGATTTGTTTGGTGTATTATTTACATCAGGCTCAACAGGAAAACCTAAATGTGCAGCTTTAACGAGAAAACGGACTTAACAATTTGATTTATGGTATAGATAAATCAATAGAGTTTTCAAAAAATAATAATTTTATTAGTATTAGCACAATTAGTTTTGATATGTTTATCGTTGAAACATTAATCCCATTTGCACTAGGTTTAACAGTTATTTTATCAAATGATGAAGAACAAAAAATACCAAAATTAATGTTAGACTTAATACAAAAAAATAAAGTTAAGAATATGGTAATTACTCCATCAAGGATGAAATTATTACTGGAGGAACCTAAAGCTAATGAAAAATTGAAAACTTTAAATAAATTATTACTTGGTGGAGAAGTTGTTACAGCAGAATTATATAATCAAATATCAAAATTAAGTGCAGAAGTATATAACGGGTATGGACCAACTGAAACAACAGCATGTTCTTCAATAAAGCATATTACTAATGAGTTCAATATAAATATAGGTAAACCAATTTCAAACACTGAAATTTATATTGTTAATAATGATAACATGTTATGTCCTATAGGTGTTCCAGGGGAGCTATGTATAGGAGGGGACGGAGTTGGAAAAGGATATATAAATAATGAAGCATTAACAAAAAAACAATTTATAAAGTTCGATTTTAGTGATAGTAAAATATATAGAACAGGAGATATGGCAAGATTTCTTTCAACAGGAGATATAGAATATATTGGAAGAAATGACTTTCAAGTAAAAATAAGAGGTTTACGAATTGAATTACCTGAAATAGAAAAACAGATTTTAGCCATTTTAGATGTAAAAAAAGTGGTAGTAACAGTATTAAACAAAAACAAATTAGTTGCATTTATTAAGGCAGATGGAGAAATTAAAAAAAGTATCATAAGAGAATGCTTGCAGAAAACATTGCCATCATATATGATTCCCAATATCTTTGTACAAGTCGATGAAATACCTTTAACAGTAACAGGAAAAGTTGATACTGAAAAATTAATGAATTTAGTTAATAACATGAGAATTACTGAAACAGAATATACAGCTCCAAAAAATGAATTACAACAAATATTCTGTACTCTTTGGTCTAAACTTCTTAACATGGAAGTTGGAATAGATGATAACTTTTTCAACTTGGGGGCAGATTCACTTATGGCTATAGCATTTAAGACTCAATTGTTAGATTTAGATATAGAAATTCCTTATCAAAACATTTTCACATATCCAACAGTAAAACTTTTAAGTGATTCATATGAACCTAAAAAAGCTAAAAAGTTATTAAAAGAAGATAATAAAGTATACGAAAAAATAGATAAGAGATTATCAGTAAATGAGATTGAGAATATTGACAAATTAAGTAAATCTAAAGTAAATGATATATTATTGCTTGGTGCAACAGGATTTTTAGGTGCACACATTTTAGATAACTTTTTAAAGAATGAAAAAGGCAAGGTTTATTGCTTGATAAGAAAAAAATATGGTGTTCCTTCAGAGGAAAGACTTAAAAAAACACTTAGTTTTTATTTCGGTAAAAAATATAATAGTCAAATAAATAAAAGAATATGTATTATTGAAGGAGATATAGTATTAGAAAATCTTGGAATAGATGATTTGTCTATGATAGATAATGTAACTGCGGTAATAAATTCTGCTGCAATAGTGAAACATTATGGAAAATATGAAACTTTCGAGAAAATAAATATTGATGGAACTAAAAACATAGTACAATTTTGCAAAAAATACAATAAAAAATTACTACATATGTCAACTCTTAGTATATCTGGAAATTCTAATTTGGATTATAATAATAACAATACACAATTGTTTTCAGAAAGAAATCTATATATTAATCAAGAATTAGATAATATATATACTATTACAAAATATGAAGCTGAAAGAATAATATTAGAAGAAATTGAAAATGGATTAAAGGCTAATATTTTAAGATTTGGAAATATAACCAACAGATATTCGGATGGATGTTTTCAAATAAATGCATTAGATAATGCTTTTGCCAATAGAATAAAATCATTTGTACAAATTGGATGTGTTCCAAAAATATTGGAGAATGTGCAAATTGATTTTGCTCCAGTTGATTACTGTGCAGATGCAGTTGTTAAAATTTTAAAACACTTTAATAATAAATTCATTGTTTTCCATATTGATAATCAGAAACACATTAGTGGTTATGAATTGATTAAACTAATTAATGAATTAGGATTAAGCATAGAAACGGTAGATAATAAAGATTTTA
The DNA here is from genome assembly GCA_030539215.1 of Clostridia bacterium. Lineage (GTDB taxonomy): Bacteria > Bacillota > Clostridia > TANB77 > CAG-508 > CAG-452. The sequence goes on along the minus strand of JAUNSM010000011.1, from coordinate 21,285 downwards.
AAGCCAAAATATTAAGTTTATCAAAAGATAAAGAAAAAAAGAAGTTGATATCTGGAGTAATAAATGATTTAGATAAAAATAAAGAATTATCTTATAAATCAAAAATAAAGATTAATAGCGATTTCACAATTGAATATTTAAAAAAGCTAAATTTTGAATGGCCTAATATAAACAAAAACTATTTAAAAAAATATATTGATTATTTTAAAAGTATAAATTTATGGTAGTATAGGAGGAAAAATGGATAAGTTTTCTTTAATTGGATTAAGTATTTCATCTATATTAATTATTATAGTATTATGGCTGATAAGAGTAAAAAATAAAGAAAAGAATCAAATGAAAAATATATTTAGCCTTAATATGTTGTTTATGCTTATATGGTGTGCTAGCTTAATGTTACAGATAATAAATCAAGGCAAGATTTTACCTGTTTATTTTGAATATTTAGCATCTTTTGGAGCATGTTTCATTCCTGTCTCTATGCTAATTACAGGGATCATATTCTCAAAGACTAAAATTAAATTTAACAAGTATTATTTATTTTTATTAATTATACCAATATTGTCAATAATTATTTTATTAACAAATGATTTTCATAATTTGTTTTACGAAACATATTCTACAACAAGAGAAGGAACTATATATGGTAAATATTTCATAATACATACTTTATATTCATATGTTTGCTTAATTATAGCGATGTTTTTATTAATATACTATTCTATAAAAAATTCAGGCTTTTTCTCTAAACAGTCTGTATTACTAGTGCTAGGAACTTTAATCCCTCTAATATTAAATGTATTGTTTACACTTAACATAGTCAATTTTTCAATATATATAACACCAATGAGCTTTGCATTTGCTATTATTATTTTTGCATTTGCTATTTTCAAATTCCAATTTCTAAACGTTGTGCCAGTAGCATTACAAAAAATAAATGATGTAATTTCTGATGGATACATAGTAATCAATGAAAATTTATTTATAATAGATTTTAATAAAACATTAATGCAGATGTTTAATATAAAAAATGACACACTAAGAAATGAAAGACTAGAAATTTTTTTAGAAATGTTTTTTGATCAAAAAGAAAATATAGTAAAGTCTATATTAAAAGCAATAAATAAAACTAGAAATAATACAAATACGATAACAACAGAGTCATATTTAAAAAAACTGGATAAATATTTTAATATTGAGATAAATGGAATATTTTCGAAAAACACTTATTTAGGTTCACTAATTTTATTTAAGGATATTACACAACATAGAAAAGACCAAGAAATAATGAAAAGACAAGCAGAATTTGCAGCATTTGGAGAAGCATCTGGGCAAGTAGCACATGATATAAATTCACCAGCTATGGCAGTTAAAAGTGAAGCTTTTAACATTAAAGATATTATAAAGAGTATTCCAAGTACATCGGATGAAACGAAAGAATATCTTTCAGAAAATACCAAAATAGAAATATTAAATTCTATTAAAAATATAGAAAATGGTATGTTTAAAATTGGAAAGATTACAGGCAGTCTAAAATCAAAAATGAAGAAAACAGAAAAAAGAGAAAGTAAAATTTTTAATTTAAATGATTTAGTAAATTCTATTAAAGATTTAATGGGAAGTACTCTTAGAAATAATAACTGTACCTTAAATATAGATATTCCAGAAAACATAGAAATTTATGGAGAAGAAAATAGTTTAGATAGAGCAATAACAAATATTGTACAAAATGCAGTAGAAGCATATAAAGAAAAAAACAAATATGGAGATATAAATATTAAATCAAAAATATTTAATAATGATAAATGTATTATAGAAATAGCAGATGAAGCTGGTCGGAATACCTGATAATATTATGCAGAATATTTTCAAGGAATATAATACAACAAAAGAATATGGTTCAGGAATTGGCTTAACAAGCTCGTATAATTCAATAGTTTCAGATTTTTTAGGAGAGATGGAGTGTAAAACAGAAAAAGGAAAGGGAACGATATTTACAATAATACTTCCATTGAATAAAAATAAAAAAAAGAAAAGCAAACTATAATTTCCAAAAGTTGACAAAAAAATTCATTTCGTATACAATTATAAAATAAAATATTTATAATAAAAGGAGTGGTTAAATGGAAGAATTTGATTTTACAAACAAGAGAATTGCTATAATTGATGATGATAAAGGAATAACAGAATCATATAAAAAGATTTTAGAGCGAAGAAAATTTTGGGTAATTGTATTCAATAATCCAATTGAAGCACTAGAATGGTTTAATGTTGGTAAAAATGATGTAGATGTAATATTGTTAGATTATTATATGCCAGAGAAAACGGGAAAACAATTTGCAGAAGAATATGAAGGTAATGCTGTTATTATATTACAAACTGGCTATTCAGGTGAATTGCCTCCAGATGAAATGATGGATGTTTTGAATATACAAAATTATTTTGATAAAACAAGAGATGTTGAAGAACTAATTTTAAGTGTTAAATCAGCAATAAAAACAGCAGCACTTTACAAAAAAGTAAATATGTTAGATTATCAGAAAGAATTTATTAGTAATCTATTAGTCAATGTAACAGACGAAACTAAAGACCAAGTAATGGCATTAGCAGGACAAAAGGTCATTTTGGAAGATGAATCAGATATATTGAAAAATGACAATATAAAACAGGTAGCCAATAAAATTGGAATTTCATTGGAAAAAATAAATAATACTTTTAAGGCACTAAATTTTGCAACAAATGGTACAACAGAAACCCTTAAAGAAATATTTGATACAGTGAATATATTAACTTTTGCAAAATCGTCAGCTACATTTAAAATAGAATCAAATCAAAATATAATAGTAAATTGTAAAGCCAACTTTTTGGTATATATATTATCAGAGATTATTATGTACTTATATGAAAATAATAAGAGAGAACAATTTGAAGTAGTTGGAAAGAAAATAGAAGACAAAACAGAAATATTAATAAACGTATCTTTTAATTATAGTAATGATATTATAAATAAAATTTATAATATAGCTTCAAATGAAGATAAAATTAAAATATTAATAAATGATAAGTCAATAATACAAATTATAATTTAAGACATTCTTTAAAATAGAACTAGAAATTGAAATAAATTTCTAGTTCTATTTTTTTGGCTTTTTAAACCATTCTTTTGCTTCACTCTCATTAAATCTTTCGTCTGCAAAAAAATCAGAAAGAGAAATCTTTAGTGCTTCACAAATATATAAAAGATTTTCAAGTCTAATTGTTTTAGTTTTTCTAGTTAGGAACATTGTTAAGGTTGAACTATATACTCCACTTAGATCTTCCATCTTATAAGTGGTCATATTTTTTTCTTGCATCAATTCTTTAACTTTTAACGCAACTAAATCTGAAAACTCCATAAAATTCTCCTTTTTCAATATTTTATCAAAGGAATTTACAAAAACCACTCAACGAAATGAGCGAAATATGTTATAATGTAAATAGAATATAAATTTTATTTAGAAAATATTAGGAGGGAATCAAATGGATAAAAATTATTTAATTGAAGAATTAAAATTAATAGAAAAAGCTAAAACATTACAAATGAAATTTGATTTTAAAATACCAAAATATGTACTTTCTGAAATTGTATTACCAAATTATAGTAAAAATAATCTCTGTGCATTAATTAATTTGGCAGTTATGAATAATAAATTATCAAAACATAGTGCCAATATTTTAAAGAAGAATTTTTGCAAAAATAAAAAATCTTAACTTAAATAATTTAGTCGAGATTTTTTATTAAAGATTTAACAATGGAATTATGAGAATACAATTTTTACTCATTACTCAGATATAACATCGTTAAATACGGAATCTGAATAAAAATCAGCCAATGTAATTTTAAAACCTTCACAGATATGTAACATAGTATCCATTCTTAAGTTTTTGGTATCATTTTTCATAAAATCAGATAATGTTGGAAGTGAAATACCAGCAGCCTTTGATAAATCGTAAGGTTTCATATGATTTACTTTTAATAAATAAAGAATTCTTTTTCTTGTTGCTTCAGCTAGTTGCATAGCATCACCATATCCTTTCAAAAAAAGTATATCAAAAGATAAAAAATGACCACAAAGGAACTCCTTAATTTCAACAAAAAATAAGAAATTCCTTAATAAAAAAGCCTATTAATAAGTTAATAGACATTAAAAATTCAGGAATTCCTTAAAAGAGTATTTACAAATAATGTAAAATAATGTAAAATATATAAGGGCATAAAAATAAAGATGTGAAATCACATCTTTAGGATATTATAGAATATCTTTTTTATCTTCAGAGGAATCTTCAATTTCTAAAAAAATAGCATCATCAAAGAAATCTTTTAAATTAGTATCCAAGCCTTCACATATATGTAGCAATGTTGGTAAGCGTGGTAAACTATTTTTTTCTGTTCCAAGTAATGCATTGATAGTAGACTTTGGAACCCCAGAAGATTTATAGAGTTCCCATAAAGAAGAGAAGCCTTTTCTATTTAAAAAATAGTCTATTCGTAATCTAATAGCATCATTCAATTGCATAGCTTTTCTCCTTTCTAATTACTAACTTTGGCAATAGTATAACAATTTTTTTAGGTAAATTAGACTATAAATATAGTCTAAACAATATAATAAAAAGTATGTATTTATTGAACAATATATACCAGTCAAAATAAAAGGAGATTAAGAAAAAATGAGTGAGAAAATAAAAATATTAATAGCAGATGATAATAAAGCATTTTGTGAATTGTTAAGTAAATATCTAATAAATTTTCAAAATATAGAAATATTAGGTGTTGCTAACTCAGATGAAGATGAAATAAGTATGATAGACAATTTAAAACCAGAAATTGTTATAACAGATCTAATGAGAAATAAAAAATATTCTGGATTAGAAATCATCAAAAAATATAAACAAAAAGAAAAATCCCCTATTTTTTTAATTATATCAGCTTGTGATAGTAGAACAATTATTGATAAAAATGAAGAATTAAATATAGGTGGATTTATAAACAAACCATTCTTAGATTATTTAATTATTGTAGAAGAATTAGAAAGAATTAAAAAAACTTTTTGAATTTAACAATTAGAAAATATTTTTGAAATATAATAAAAATCTCAACTAGGTTAAGTTGAGATTTTATTTTTCTTGGAATTTATTATTTAAATAATTAATAGTATTTGTTATTAAAGATTTAACAGTCGGTTTATAACCATAGAATTCTGGAAAAACTTTGCATATTAAATCTAGATTAGATTGTTTTTCATACATAGCATTAATTGATTTATCTATTGTGGAACGGATAGAAATAAATTTGTTTGTATTGTTTGACTTTGCTACCGACTTCATTAATTCTTCTGTTTTAAAAGCATATGAGGGTGTCTTATGAGCAGTTTTTATTGCATCTATTAACAATAGCGTTCCTTTCGAATACATATTAAAATTCAAATCCTGTAATAAATTATAAATTTCTTTATTGACATCTTCATCCGTATATGGAGATTTTTTAAATTCTCGAATTTTTTCTATAATTACTTTATTATCAAAAGGTTTTTGAAAGATATATTTTATTTTTGAAGCATAAGTTATTGCAGCACGATATTTCATATCTCCAGACATCACTATAATATTAGTATCGTTTTCTTTTTTTTCACTTAAAACACGCAATACTTCTAATCCATCATATCCGGGCATAGCTAAATCTAATAATAAAACATCTGGCTTTAATTCAGTATAAGAAATAATAGCTTCAAATCCATTATTAGAAATATTAACGACCCTAAAATCTTCTTCTTTTGTTAACATATTAGCTAAAAGATGTGCAAATTCAATGTTATCGTCAGCAATCATAATGTTTACCATTACAATACCTCCTTCGACATATTAACAAACATATTATTTACATAATATATCATATTTTTAATAAAATTTCAATAGATTATAGTACAGAAAGGAAAAAAAGTAAACATAAAAAACGCTTTTTTTTCGGAAAATTTACTTTTTTTTACAATTTTTTGCAATTTTAACAAAAATCACAATAAAACTTCTATTATATTACTAAGCATTCTTATCAAAACTAAAAAGAGGGTTACAAAAGTTTAATTTTTGATATGCTAAAGAAAACTAAGTAATTCACAAAATAAAGTTTTGTAAAGGATGTGATTAAATGTAGAAGATAAATTGCTATTTTAATTAATATATAATTTTTTTCCTCTTTTAAATTGAGCAGAATGCTGCAATTTAAAGGAGGTTTTTTATGAAAAAATATGAAATGAACGAAAAGGAAAAAGGGGTAATTTTAGGAATAATTTTAAATACAAGAAATGATTATTTAAAAAAAGAAAAATATTCTAAAGTGAAATTTGTTCAATTAGATAATGTAGAAAATATGGAAGGGGAAGAGTGCGTAGAAGATATTGTGGAAAGAATTTTAGACAATATAGCAACAGAGAAAAACTTTGGGCAGATTTTCAAAAATAAAAATATAAAAACAATTATAGAAAAAGCATTGACCAATAAACAAAGGTCTGTGCTTTTTTGTTATTATTATCAAAATAAAAAGGATAGGGAAGTCGGCGAAGAACTTGATATGAAAGAAGATACAGTAAGAAAGACTAGAAATAGAGCATTAGAAAAAATTAGAAAGTTGATTAATGAGGAGGAAAAAATATGAGTGAAAATATATTTAATAATTATAGTTTAAATGATGAACAAATCCTAAATATTATAGAACAAAGTATTCCAGTGATTAATCGAAATAGTAAAATAGATGGAAATATAGATGAGGACTTAAAACAAGAAATGATAATTGCAATATATGAACAATTGAAGAAAAAAATATAAAATTTTGTTAAAATGTCCGGTTTTTAAATTTTTTCAAGACCCTTATAAGTAGGAGGGAAAAAAATGAAAAAAAATAGAAACATAACGGAAAATACAAAAGAGAACAGAAAATATATCAAAAAAGTAATTTCAAAAATACAAAAAAACAAAAGAATAAGGGCAAGCACCTTATTAATTCTACTATACTAAAAAAGTGTTAGCAAAAAGTTAAGGAGTATATCATGACTAATAAAGATAAAATTTTAGAATTATATTTTATGTGCAAATTTAAACAGATTGAAATAGCAGAAAAACTTAACATTACAAGTAGTGCAGTATCTCAAGTTTTAAAAAAAGATGCAAGATTTAATGAAGAAAAAGAAACACGTAAAGCATTAAATCGCAAAAAACATATAGAAGAAACAAAATCCATTATTAAAAGGCAAAGAGAAAAGAAAAAATTTGAAAAAAGTGTTGATGATTTGATATTAAAAAATATGCATCGACAAGCAGCAACAGAACTTTCGAAAAAAAGTTATTTAACTAATAATAATTATTTAAAATGGAATAAATCTGCATATAGATATAATTCTAAAAAAAACAGATTCGAATTTAAAGAAAATGAATTGGGACGAAGCTATGATGTACCGAAAATAATAAAAGTGGAGGTCTAATAATGAATAAAAAACAAGCTATTGCTTATGCAAAAATTGCTTTACATACATTACAAAAAAGTGCTAATAAAAATAGCATAACTATATATGATTTAGAAATGAATATGAAATGTGCTTTTAAACTTTATAATAAGAAAAGTGCTATTAGTAAGGCTAATGATTTAAAATAAGAATAGCAAAAGCTATTCTTATTTTGTAATATTCAAACTATTTTATACATAACTATTGAATATGAGGTGGCAAGATGGAGAATAATATTCAAATAATTTCAATTGATAAAAAAATATACATTTTGCAAAAAGATAAGGAGGGTTTTCCAAAATTAATGCGATTTAATGAAAAGTATAACATCCTTATAGAGATAAAATTTAACAATCTAAAACTAAAAAATACAAATGAAATAGTCATTGAAACACTATCAAAACAATACATAAACAGAATAAAAAAGGAAATAGAAAAGAAGTATTGATTTTATGGAATATATACATTATAATACTTGTATAGTATTGTAAGAGAGGTGTTAATATGGATGAAAAGAGAGTAGCATGCTTGTACAGAGTATCAACTCTTATGCAAGTTGAAGAAGATGATATTCCAATGCAAAGAAAAGCATGTAAAGAATTTATAGAAAAAATGCCAAATTGGAAATTAGTTAAAGATTACTGTGAAAAGGGAATTTCAGGATATAAGAAGAAGGCAATTGATAGAGATAAATTACAAGAAGCAAAAGAAGATGCATTAAATAATGTATTCGATGTTTTATTAGTGTTTATGTTCGATAGATTAGGACGTAGAGAGGATGAAACTCCATTTATTGTAGAATGGTTTGATCAACAAGGAATAGAAGTTTGGTCTGTAAAAGAAGGACAACAACGTTTTGATTCAAGAGTGGACAAACTTTTAAATTATATAAGATATTGGCAAGCACGGGGGAGAAAGTGAAAAAACATCCCTAAGGGTAAAGGAAAAACAAAGACAAATGATTGAAGCTGGAATATATATGAGTGGCACACCACCATATGGATATACAAATGTCAAAACAGGTATTTTCTCTAAAAGAGGCATTGAAAGAAAAAAATTAGCAATATTACAAAAGGAAGCTGAAGTAGTAAAATTGGTATATAGATTATCAACTGAAAACGGTTGGGGAGGACATAGAATTGCAAAATATTTAAATGAAAGAAATATACCAACAAAGAAAAATTCTAAATGGACAGTAAGTGTAGTAAATTTTATGCTAAGAAATCCAATATATAAAGGATATTTAACTTATAATAAAACAAGCGTAAAGAAAAACGGAACACAAGGAAGAGTAGGTTCAAAAGAATGGGTTTTATCAGATAAACCAATAGAAGAAATAATTATTATTGATGAAAAAGAATGGGAAAAATCACAAAAAGTTCGAGAATCAAGAATTCCAGAAATGTATAAAGAAAAAAATATGGATTATGAAAGTTATCCTTTACATACTAAAAGTGATGCACTTTTTACAGGATTTATAAAATGTGGATATTGTGGCTCTAAAATGAACGGAAGCAGTTCGAGAGATCGATATAAAACCAAAGAAGGGACAATAAAGTATGGAAAACAACAAAAATATTACAGATGTGTAAGTAGAATAAGTAATGGTGGAGCAACATGTAATCAAAGTAAATCATGCTATAGAAGGGGACCAATAGAAGAAATGGTATTGGAGGAAATATTTACTTATTTCGATACTCTTGAAAAAGTTGATTTAACTAAAAAGATTAATGATATTAATAATAAAAGTAAATCTGAAGAGGAAATAAAAATTAAAGATTTGAGCAATAAAATAACGAAAGTTACTCATGAGTTTGAAACTTTAAAAAAAGAAATTGTAAAATCAATTAATGGATCAAGTAGTTTTACTCCAGAAATACTATCAGAATTAATAAATACTAAAGAAAAAGAATTATTAGCTTTAAGAGAGGAAAGTTATAAATTAAATGAGCAAATAAAAAAACAAAAGTATGATTATAATTCTATGATGAAAATGAAAGAATTAATTCCTATTTGGAAAGATGAATTTCAGAAGTCATCTATTGAAATGAAAAAAATGCTATTAGCACAAATTATTGATGAAATTCTAATATATAGGGAAAAAATAGAAATAAAGTTAAAAATTATAATGGAAGAATTTCTAAAATATGCAAAAGAACTAAAAGTTGATGATATAAAAAGCAAAAAAATCATTGCAGACTATTGTAAGAATGGATACATTGGATTATAAAGGACTTACTGGAGAACAAATGTTAGAAAGAATAATTCCAAAATTAGAAAATGGAAGTATAATTTTAATGCATAATGGAACAGAAAATACAGCATTAAGTTTAGATATGATAATAAAAAACATAAAAGAAAAAGAGTATAATTTAGTTACTGTATCAGATTTAATTTATAAAGATAATTATACAATAGATAATAATGGGGTACAACATAAACATTTTAATAATTAAAGTTATGCAAAGTGCATGACTTTTTTATTATATATAGGAAAAAATCGACATATAAAATTTCTGTCCATAACAAGGTTAAGCTACCAAAATATGCCCGAGCAAAGTTGAGTGGCATCTGTTTTGTACACTTATTAACAAAAAGAAATTAAATGAATAAAATATAAAGTATAATGGGAGGAATTAATGTTATGAATATAAAAATAGGGAATACACCTATGATTAAAATTAAATACGAATATAAAGGAAAAGAAGAATTTGTTTTTTCAAAGCTAGAATCATACAATATAACAGGTAGCATAAAAGATAGAGTTGCATATTACATTATAAAAAGAGCATATGAAGAAGGTAAATTAAAAAAAGGAGTTAAAATTGTAGAAGCAACAAGTGGAAATACAGGAATATCTCTTGCAGCAATTGGAAGATATTTTAAAAATCCTGTATATATTTTTATGCCTAATTGGGTAAGCAAAGAAAGAACTGATTTAATGAAAATGTATAATGCAGAGATAACTCTTGTTTCAAAAGAGGAAGGAGGATTTAAAACTGCTTTAGAAAAGGCAAAAAAATATGCAAATGAAAATAAGGCATTTTTGTCTGATCAGTTTTCTAACATTAATAATATTCTAGCCCATTACGAAACAACTGGATGTGAAATTATTGATAAATTAGGCTCTAATATTGGAGGATTTATTTCAGGAATAGGAACAGGCGGTACATTAATGGGAACAGGAAAAAGACTTAAAGAATTCAATGAAAATATAAAAATATATGCATTAGAACCTGACAAGATGCCTATGCTATCACAAAACAAAATAATTGAGAATCATAAAATAGAAGGAATCGGTGATGATTTTATTCCAGATATAGTAGATAGGAAACTAATAAATGAAATTATTACAGTAAATGATGAAGATAGCATAAATATGTCAAGGAAGATAGCATTAGACCTAGGAATAGGAGTTGGAATATCATCTGGTGCTAATATGATAGGAAGTATTATTGTTAAAGAGAAAAATCAAAAACCAATAGTAACAGTATTTCCAGATGATAATAAAAAATATCTTTCAACAGATTTAAGTAAACCGATTGATAATAACCCTTCATTTGTATCAAATAAAGTTAAGTTATTAGATTATGAGTTTATAAATTAATTTGACAAAATTTAAAATTATATAAATATAGCAACACTTTCATTTTAATATTTATATTGATATTTACATTGACATTATAGTAGTTGTATGATATAAAAAAATTGTAATATAAATAAGTTTGGTAAATATTGAAAAGAGGGGAAAAGCAAATGGGAGTAAATACAAAAATTAAATTATTAAAAAAAGAACAATTAAAAGGAGACATTTTAAAATTTACTTGTATAGCACCAGAAATTGCAAAAATGGCACTTCCAGGACAATTTATTGAAATAAAAGTTTCTGATACATTTGAACCATTTTTAAGAAGACCTATTAGTATTTACAATGCAGACAAAGAAAATGAATTAATAGAATTTATTTTTCAAGTAAGAGGAAGAGGTACAGGTTTTTTATCACAAGTTGAAGAAGGAGATTTATTAGACGTAGTTGGACCATTAGGAGATAGTGCTTTTGACATTAAAAAATATAAAAATATTGCTATTATTGGTGGAGGAATTGGTATTTTTCCATTATATGAATTGGCAAAAAACAGTATAAAACAAGCTAATACATATACATATTTAGGATTTAGAAATAAAGAACTTGTAATATTAGAAAAAGAATTTAAAAAGGTATCAACAAAATTAACTATTACTACAGATGATGGAACATATGGAGAAAAGGGATATGCTATTGATTATTTAAAATCAGATTTTGACAATTTAAATATTGATAGTTTATTTGCATGTGGACCACTTCCTATGTTAAAAAAGGTAAAAGAATTTGCTGAAAGTAAAAATATTTATTGTCAATTATCTTTAGAACAAAGAATGGCTTGCGGTATAGGGGCTTGTATGGGATGCTCAGTAAAATTAGAAACAAATGATGATTCTATTAAATATGCAAGAGTGTGTAAGGATGGACCAGTATTTGAATCTAATAAGATAAATATATAGAACAAAGCTTAGATAATAGAAATTTAGGAGGTTAAAAGTGAATACAAATGTAAATTTTGCAGGAATTAAAATGAAAAATCCAGTAACAGTAGCTTCAGGAACGTTTGGATATGGAGAAGAATTTTCAGAATATTTTGATTTAAGTAAACTACGGAGGAATTTTTACAAAAGGAACATCATTAAAACCTAGACCTGGTAATAAACCACCAAGAGTTTGCGAGAGCCCAAGTGGAATGTTAAATGCTATAGGTCTTCAAAATCCCGGAGTAGAATATGTTATAGAACATTATTTACCAAAATTAAAACAATATGATACAGCTATAATAGTAAATGCTATTGGAAACACAATAGAAGATTATGTAGAAATGTGTAAAATATTAAACAAAACAGATATAGATGGAGTAGAACTTAATCTATCATGTCCTAATGTAAAAACTGGTTGTATGGCTTTTGGTGTTAGTTATGAAGGTATAAAGGAAGTAACAAAAGCTGTTCGTAAAGTTTTAGACAAGCCACTTATAGTAAAGCTTAGCCCAAATGTTACAGACATAACAGCTACTGCCAAAGGAGCAGAAGATGGAGGGGCAGATGGAGTATCTTTAATTAATACATTTACTGCTATGGTTATAGATATAGAAACTAGGAGACCAATATTAGGAAATAATACTGGAGGACTATCTGGGCCAGGCATAAGACCAATTGCGGTTAGAATGACATATGATGTTGCAAAAACAGTAAAAATACCAGTATTAGGAATAGGTGGTATAATTACTGGAGCAGATGCAATAGAATTTATGTTAGCAGGAGCTACAGCTGTATCAGTTGGGGCAGGTAATTTCTATTCTCCAGATACAAGTATTAAAGTAGTGAGTGAAATAGAAAAATATTTAAGAGACCACAATATTGAAGATATAAACAGCATTGTAGGGAAAGTAGAAATGAATTAAGAAAAGAACTTTATGAGAACTAAAATATTATAAGAAATAAATGTTAAAAAAATATATAGGAGACAAAAATGATAAATCAAGAGTTATTAAATAAAGCTAAAGAAGTATCATACAATTCATACAGTCCTTCTTCTGAATTTTGTGTTGGAGCTGCATTATTAACAAAAAGCGGAAAAATCTACACTGGATGTAATATAGAAAATCATGGAATTCAGTCCATTTGTGCCGAAAGAGTCGCATTTACAAAAGCTTTTTCAGAAGGGGAACCTTCAAATAACCGCGACAACTATATTGCAATTATGATTGTAGGACATACTAAAAATTCAAATGATTTTATAAGAACATTACCTTGTGGATATTGCCGTCAGTTTATGTCAGAATTTGTTAACCCGAATTTTAAAATAATGACTTGTATTGAAAACGAAATTGAAGAATATTCTTTTGCACAATTGTTACCAATGGGCTTTGAGTTTAATAGTAAAAAAGAGTAAAAGATGAATAAAAAAATAAGCAAAAGAAAAATTTTAAGGAGAAAAAACATGAAAGAAAAAAAGAAAATAATATTGATATCTATAATAATTATAATATTATTAACATTTGCAATTGTATTAACAGTAAAATTAATAAAAATAAAAAACAATAAATTACAAACAAATACAAATGTAGTTTCAGAAAATAATATAATAAAAAATGAAGCAATAGAAAATAAAATTCAAAAAAACACGCAAATTAATAATGTTATTGTTAAGCAACCAGTAGAAGAGAATATTGTAAATAACAATCAAAACGAGACAGAAGAAATAGATTTAGAAACAATACAAACAGAAGAAGATAATAAAGAAAAAGCAGTAAATATAGCAAAACAAGATTGGGGAGAAGACAATACAGTTTATTTTACTTTTGATAGTATAGATAATAATGGTAAATATGTAGTATGTGTGAGAGACAGTGAAACCACAGGAGCATTATATTGGTATACTATAGATATAAAAACAGAAACATTCACAGTAGAATAAAAGGAGGAGCAAATGAAAGAAGAAAAAGAAAGCCTAAATTTTGAAGAAACAATGCATCAATTAGAATTAATAGTACAAGAGTTAGAAAATGGAGACCTTAATTTAGATGATTCTATAAAAAAGTTTGAACAAGGTATGAAGCTTTCTAAAAATGCTAGTGACTATTTAGAGGAGGCAGAAAAAAAAATAACAAAATTAGTAAAGCAAGATAATCAAGAAACTTTAAAAGAGGAGGAATTTTAAATGGAGGATATTGATATAGCAAGGCAAGCAAAATTAAAAAACATAACAGAAGTTGCAACAAAATTAGGAATAAATGAAGAATATATTGAACAATATGGAAAATATAAAGCAAAAATATCAAATAAGCTTTATGAAGAAATGAAAAGTAAAAAAGACGGAAATTTAATACTTGTAACATCAATTAATCCGACACCTTTAGGAGAAGGAAAAACAACTATATCAATAGGACTAGCAGATGGATTGTCACGGAATAGGAAAAAAATCAATTTTAGCATTAAGAGAACCATCACTTCGGGCCAGTTTTTGGCATAAAAGGTGGAGCAACAGGAGGAGGATATGTGCAGGTTGCACCAATGGAGGAAATAAACCTTCATTTTACAGGTGACATTCATGCAATTACTTCAGCAAATAATTTACTTTCAGCAATGATTGATAATCACATTTTTCAAGGTAATGAGTTGCAATTTGACAAAATAATATGGAAAAGATGTGTAGACTTAAATGATAGAGCATTAAGAAAAGTTGAAATTTGTTTATCAGGAGAAAAAAATGCAATACCAAGGGAAGATGGATTTGATATAACAGTTGCATCAGAAATAATGGCAGTATTTTGTTTAGCGGAAGATTTAGAAGATTTAAAATCAAGAATTGGAAATATAGTAATTGGATATAATAAAAAAGGTAAAGAAATAAGAGCAAAGGATTTAAAAGCAGAAGGAGCAATGACAGTTCTTTTAAAAGATGCATTAAAACCAAATTTAGTACAAACATTAGAAAATACTCCAGCAATTATTCATGGTGGACCATTTGCAAATATAGCACATGGATGCAACAGTGTAATTGCAACAAAATTAGGAATGAAATTGGCTGATTATTGTATTACAGAAGCAGGCTTTGGAGCAGATTTAGGAGCAGAAAAATTTTTAGATATAAAATGTAGAAGATTACAAAAAAATCCAGATTGTGTTGTTTGTGTAGCTACAATTAAAGCATTGAAATATCATGGCGGAATGTTAATAGAAAACATAAAAGAAGAAAGCATTGAGTATTTAGAAAAAGGATTACATAACTTATTAAAACACATAGAAAATTTAAAAGATGTTTTTGGATTAAATGTAATTGTTGCAATAAATAAATACATAACAGATACAGATAAAGAAATTGAGTATTTAAGAAAAAAATTAGAGGAAAAAGAAGTAAATATAAGTTTAGTAGAAGCATGGGCAAAAGGTGGAAAAGGAGCAAAAGATTTAGCAAAAAAAGTAGTAGATTTATGCAATAAACCATCAAACTTTAAATACTGCTATGACCTAAATGATACAATAAAAGAAAAAATAGAAAAAATTGCTACAAAAATATATGGTGCTAAACGGAGTAGAATATGAAGAGGAAGCAAATAAAATAATAAAAGAATTAGAAGAAAAAGGTTATGGGAATTTGCCAGTATGTATTGCTAAAACTCAATATTCTTTTTCAGATGATGCAAAAAACTTATTATGTATAGAGCCATTTAAAATTCATGTAAAAAATGTAATATTAAAAACAGGAGCAAACTTTATTGTAATATTAACAGGTAATATATTTACAATGCCAGGACTTCCAAAAATACCTGCAGCAGAAAAAATAGATATTGATGAAAACGAAAACATAGTAGGAATATTTTAAGTGTCCAAAATCTATAAATAAAGCATAAAAACAATCACTTTTGGAAAAAATAAATTTCAAAGGTGATTTTTTATGCAAAAAAAGTTAAAAGGTAAAAAAATTAAAAATATTATTCTAATAATTATATTAGTAATTTTAATAATATCATACTTATCATATAATATATTTTTTAAAGAAGACTTTAATTCTTCTTATGCACTTTCTAAATATGGTTCAAGAAGTGATGAAGTAAGCCAAATACAAACAAAATTAAAAAGATGGGGATATTATAATGGAAGTATAGATCGGAATTTATGGTTCTCAAACGCTTGCTGCTGTAAAATGGTTCCAATCTAAAAATGGACTAACAGTAGACGGAATAGCAGGACCAAAAACACTTGCAGCAATGGGAATATTTTCGTCAAGCTCAACAAATACAGTAGCAAGTTCAACTTCAGATGTAAATATACTTGCAAGATTAGTATATGCCGAAAGTAGAGGAGAACCATATACAGGACAAGTAGCTGTAGCCTCGGTGGTATTAAACAGAGTAAAAAGTTCGTCATTTCCAAATAGTGTAGCAGGAGTAATATATCAAAGAGGGGCATTTTCGGTTGTAAGTGATGGTCAAATAAATATGACTCCAAATTCAACGGCAAAAAAAGCAGCACAAGATGCAATAAATGGATGGGACCCATCATATGGAGCAATTTATTATTTTAATCCAAATACAGCAACAAGTGCGTGGATTTGGTCAAGACCAACAACAGTAGTAATAGGAAATCATAGATTTTGCAAATAAATTTTTTGCTCAGGCAGTCTGCTAAGCAAAAAAATTCATCTTATTAAGCAAAAAAATCTTGTAAATAAAATTGACAAATTTTTCATATATTGGTAATATATAAAAGTAACGGAGGAGTGAATGATTTTTTATCCAAATATATATTTAAAAGATGTTAAACAAATAACAATAGAATTACTAAATAAAAATAATATAAAAGGTGTTTTGCTAGATGTTGATAATACACTAATTGATTTCAATTTAAATTTACTAGAGGGTTCAAAAAATTGGTGTGATGAATTAAAGAAAAACAATATAAAATTGTGTATATTATCAAATACTAATAAAATTGCAAAAGTAAAAAAAGTTGCAAAGGAGCTAAATATTCCATACATTAATTTTGCGAAAAAACCTTTTAAAAAAGGTTTTAGACGAGCTATGAGACTACTTAATTTACCAGCTACGAACATTGCAGTAGCAGGAGATCAAATAATGACAGATGTTTTTCGGTGGAAACAGAATGAAAATGTTTACAATTCTTACAAAACCACTAGGAAAAAAAGATATATTTATAACAAGAGTAAAAAGACCTTTAGAAAATATAATAATAAAAAGATATTTGAAAAAATCAAAAAAGGAGGAAGGTCAAAATGTATTTTAATGATGTACATATATTATATTATGTTTTATTTGCAGTAATAGGAGGATTTGTAGCGCAAATTGTAGATTATTGTAATAAATGCTTTTTAAAAGAGCAAAAAATACTTTCAAAAGAAAATTTTGATAAATATAAAAAAACAATGCTTCCAAATTATTTATTAATAGCAGTTATTGCAATTGGGTATATATTACTTTTATACAAATTTGGTTTACAAAATAATTTAAATGAAAATTTGAGTTTAATTAAATATATAATACTTTTACCAATGCTTGCATGTGCTTTTTTAGTAGATTTAAAAGAACAAATAATTCCAAACAGATTAAATTTATTAATGTTTGAGATAGGTCTAATAAGTGTTTTCTTATATGGATTTGACAATATTAATATTTCATTAAATATGTTATTAGGAATGCTTGCAGGAGGAGGGATTTTTTTACTTATTACACTTCTTGGAGGCCTTATTGCAGGAAAAGAAGCAATGGGAATGGGTGATGTTAAATTAATGGGAGCACTTGGGTTATATTTTGGACTTCAAAATATAATTGTAATATCAGTATTAGCATTTTTAATTGGAGCAATAGCAAGTATAATATTTATGATAGTCAAAAAGAAAAATGCAAATACATATATACCGTTTGGACCTTTTATTGTAATATCGTCAATCATATCAATATTTATACCATTTAATGTATTATTTAATATATTAATGGAAATTTTCACATTAGGGATGTATTAAAAAATGGGGGTGTAAAATATGAACTATAAAATAAGAGCATTAAGAGAAAAATTAAAAAGTTTAAATTTAGAAGGAATGATAGTAACAAACCCTGTTAATATTAAATATCTTACTAATATAGATGCAAAAACGCAAGGTATTTTATTAATTACTAGAAAAGAAAATATATTTTTAACATATACAATGTACATTGAAGATGTAAATAAGACTTTAACAATAGATGATGAAATTATTGTAGCAGACATGAGAGATATATCAAATGAGGAGGCTGAAAATTTTTTTGTATTTTGTGAAAACATAGGTTTTGAAGAAAACCATGTTACATACGAACAATACAAAAGATTAAAGCAAAAATATAGAATAAACAACATGGTGGAAACGGAGAAAATAATAGAAAAACAAAGAATGATAAAAGATGAAGAAGAAATTCAAAAAATAAAAAAGGCGTGTCAAATTACAGATGACTGTTTTAAACATCTATTAGGGTATATAAAAGAAGGGATGACAGAAAAAGAAGTAGCTTTAGAAATTGAAATATTTTTTAAAACACATGGAGCAGAAGATGTTTCGTTTAGCCCAATAGTTGCTTTTGGAGAAAATTCAGCATATCCACATTGGGTGCCAGGAGATAGAAAAGTGCAAATGGCAGATCCAATATTAATAGATATGGGATGTAAATATAAAGGATATTGTTCTGATATGACTAGAACAATCTTTATGGGGTGTATTTTAGAAGATATAAAGCCAGTTTACAATTTAGTATTAAAAAATCAAGAATATGTACTAGAAGAGATGAGAAGCAACTATAATATAAAAACTATATCAAGAAGTGTAGAAGATAGTTTTAAATTAAACAATCATACTTTAATACATGGGTTAGGTCATGGAGTAGGCCTAGAAGTTCATGAAATACCTGGAATAAACCAAAAAAATGAAAGCTTTTTAAAAGAAAATATGGTTATAACTAATGAACCAGGAATATATTTACCAGGCAAATATGGAATAAGAATAGAAGATACTGTGCTTATAACAAAACAGGGCTGTATAAAATTGACAAATTCAAGTAAAGAATATATTGTAATATAATTAGTTACTGAATAATTGCTTTTAATAATTAAAGTAGGCAAATAGAAAACAACTATCTAGCAATAAATGGGGAAACTTTTTTATGCATAAACTCTTGATTTTTTGCATAAAATATAATAAAATGTAAAATAAAAAAGAAAAGGAGCAACAATTTATGGCAGAAGTATATATGGCAGGAGATGTAAGAAATGGAACAACATTTGAATTAGATGGGTCAGTATATAAAGTAGTAGAATTTCAACATGTTAAACCAGGAAAAGGGGCAGCATTTGTAAGAACAAAATTAAAAAATGTAATAAATGGATCAGTATTAGAAAAAACATTTAATCCATCTGAAAAACTTCAAGGAGCAGAAATAGAGAAAAAAGAAATGCAATATTTATATAATGATGGTGAGTTATATTATTTTATGGATAATGAAACATATGATCAAATACCATTAAATAAAAGTGATTTAGAAAACACTTTAAAATATTTGAAAGAAAATATGACAGTTAAAATATTATCATTTAAAGGAAATGTGTTTGCAGTAGAACCTCCTATATTTGTTGAATTAGAAGTTACATATACAGAACCAGGATTTGCTGGAAATACTGCAGGAGCTGGCCAAACAAAACCAGCACAACTAGAAACAGGTCATTCTATAAATGTACCTCTATTTGTAAATACAGGTGACATAATTAGAATAGATACAAGAACTGGCGAATATATGGAAAGAATTTAAAATTAAGAAAGAGGTTTATATAAATGTCTAATTTAAACTCAAAATTTAAAAAAATCTTAAAAGATATAGAAGAGAACATTGAAAACAAAGATGATTTAGAATATATAAAAATTCAGATATTTAATTTATATAATTTGTTTTTTGAAGAATTAAATAAAATAGAAGAAGCTACAACAGAAAGAATATCAACTATTGTTAGAACACAAGCAGAATTGCAAAAAAAAGTAGAAAATTTAGAAAACAAAATAAAATCAATGGAAAAAGAATTATATATAGATGAAGAAGACGATTTTTCAATTATATGTCCATATTGCAATAATGAATTTATAGTTGATTATGATGAATTAAAAAACGAAGTAGAATGTCCAAAATGTAATAATATAATTGAATTAGAGTGGGGAGAAGAACATAATCGGATGTGATGAGTGCTGTGGAAACGATTGTACTCATTATAAGTATGATGATGAAGACATGTAGATTAAAAATAATTTAAGGGATTGATGGCTTTGCCATCTTCTTTTATTGTAAGATGCAAATGGGGACCAGTTGTAGCACCGATTTGTAGGATTTCCATAATTATCTTTATATGGATTATTATAAACTCCATAAACATTTTTTGGCCCAACTTTTGCAATTAAATCACCTTTGTTAATTAATTGACCTACATTAACTAAAAAGACAGGGGAAACATGGCAATAAGAAAAAGTAAATTGTCCATTTTTTACAATAACAGTATAACCACCAGCACCACTAAAACCTATAAAAGAAACTTTACCACCATAAATTGCAATAATATTTGAACCAGTGGGAGCTCCAATATCAATACCAGAGTGATATGAAATAGCACCAGTAATTGGAGATTTTCTATAACCAAAATTTGATGTAATAGTTGTATATCCGTGGAGTAGGCCACAAAAAGCTAGAATCAGACAAGTTAAAAAAAGATGTATTATTATCATCAGCAAAATATGTTGAAACATAGCCATATTCTGAAAATATTGGAATAAAAACACACAAACTAAAAAATAATATAACAAAAAATATAATTATAATAACAGAAAAAAAGTTGAAAATACGAAAATTCATAAGACCTCTAAAAAGAAAAAATGTTAATTTAGAAATAAAATATTTGGCAGGGGTAGAAGGATTTGAACCCTCACAGGCGGTTTTGGAGACCGATGTGCTACCATTAACACTATACCCCTAAAAATAAAACTATAATTTATTATACAGTTTTAAATTGTATTATGCAATACATTTCTGTTAAATTTTTCAAAAACACTTGCATAATTTGCTTATCTATAGTAAAATATACAAACCTGAATTTGACACTTTTTTGAAGATAAAAAGGCTACAATACAGCTGTAAACTGT
>JAUNSM010000073.1 GCA_030539215.1 Clostridia bacterium | reverse complement strand
GAGATGCTAGAATGAAAGAACGTAAAAAATATGGACTTAAAAAAGCTAGAAAAGCACCACAATTTAGTAAAAGATAGCTAATTAGAGGGTGTCCTAAAATAGGAACCCTCTTTACTTTTAAATATAATGATGAGAGCCGAGGTCATGTCTCGGCTGTCTTATATTAATATTTCTTTTTTTGTTCTTCTATAGTATATAGTAGCTTACCTTTTTCTATAAATCCATCTTTAAAAGTTCCGATTGCTTTACTCGAATAATAATAATATTTACCTGTACCATTAATTTCATTTTTCTTATATAACCTATATATATGTATCCCCCATTAACACTATTTATCGGATTTGTATCATAAAAGATAGGCTCATATATAGCAACTTTGGTTTTCCAAATTCATCTGTTTTCCATATACATTTTCCTATATTTTCTCTTGTTGATTTTGATTGTTCATCTAGCATATTTCCGAACTTAGAATAAAATGCCCTTAGTAAAAGTAGTATAGTAGTTAATCTTTGCTGTCCATCAATAACTTCCAATTTTTTATTATCGTTCATAAATGTTACAATTGGTCCTAAAAAATATTCATCATTGGTATCAAAACTTAGTAACATCTTGATCAGGTATAGCGAATTCAAATATATCATCCCATAATTTCTGACATTCTTTTTCCTCCCAAGCATATGGTCTTTGATAATCTGGTATTAAAAAATCAGCTTTTTTATCTTTTAATAAATCAAATATGTTTTTTGATCAACACTTAATTTTGACATTTCATTTACTACTTTACATGTTAATTATATTTTTTCATTTATTATACTTAAATTATAATAAATGCTTTTTCCAAGATATTATCATTTTCTTTCAATAATGGAATCCTTTGATTTTTATATCTAAACGCTTCACTAACACATTGTGTAATTATATCTATTTTTTCTTTTGAAATAACTGGAATAGTTATTTCATTCATCCTTTCTGGCCTTAAATGTGGAATAGTTGAAGCAACTACTGTTCTTCTTATAGCTTCATAATATCCAATTTCTTTTGTTGATAATGCTATAAACAAATATTCTTGGGTTATTCCATTTGATTTTGCATATTCATTCAATCTCATTATCTGAATTCCCGATGCCAAAATACAATTATCATTCTCCATTATCATCCCAACTGAACCTATTTTACCATCTTTAGTAAAAATCACATCTTTATTCTTAAGATTTTGCTTTACATTGGCATAAATATCTTCGTTTATATAAAAATCCGGATATAAGTCTACAGAATTATTTACAATATCAGAAGTTCGAATAAATGGAATATCCGTACTCTCTTTATCTAAATATTCATTATAATTATTACTTCCAACCTCTACTCCATGAAATGATTCTGATAATATATCATCTAATCTTTCAACATGAAATCTATTAACAATTTCTTTATTAATATTTTCATATAATAAACCATACTGCTTCGGTGTCCATATATCATTACTAAATACATCTTTTGAAGTAATGCTACATGACAAGTTTCCTTTTACTTTTCTTATTTCGAATCCCAAGCTTTCATAAAATAATTCTTTTGCCTCATTTAATTTTTCATTTGATTTTATTAATAATCGATTTGCCTCTTCTTCATTTTCTGTAATCTTTTTTATAATGTTTCTATCTAATACCGGTATTTCAACAGTTTTCAAATTTGTTAATGATAATAATGGTTGAATATTTCCTGTTGTCAAACTATATAATTGGACCTTACCATATTTTGATCTAAAAAAAACTGATAGATATTCTGGTGTAATTTCTGAGCAATCATCTATTGTAATATGAGCAATATGTCTTGGTATTCCTGCAATTCCTATATATGCTTTTTTATAAATTGCTGATTTTCCAATCGTTCCAACAATAGGAATTAATACATCATTTTCAAATAAATGGACTCTTTTTATGCTATTATAATTTTCTTCATCTATATATGATTCATCACTTATTGGGTCAAAATCAACACATCCTTCTCTTATATTTCTTCCATATAGATATCTAATACCACAATTAGAATTACGTGGTATTGCAGTGTGTTCACCATCAGAAACCTTAAATTCTTCTATTTTTATATATTTTATTCCTTTTTTAATATTTTTCTCTTTTACTATCAAATCGTAATAATAAAATTCTGGGACCATTGAATTTCCGCGTTTTAATTTTTTTACTGAAACTGAAAAACAATTTATCATATTCAATCCTCCAAATTCTGTTCTTTTGCCCACTTATGATATTCATTTGATACAAATTGAATATCATCACTTACTATTTCATTACCACGTCTATCATGTCCACATGTTTCACAAATAGCCATAAATATATTATAATTTTCTGGTATTTCATTTTTAGGTAATTTTTGAAAAAATAACACACTTGTTTTTGTAGCTGTATTTGGTTGAAATGTTTCGGTTGGGATATCAATAATTGCCAAAATTCGTCCTCTTTCTTTTAACCAATTTCTTACATATGAAAATCCTTCATTTCCAAAAAATCCATCAGGTAATACTATTCCCATTTTTCCATAATTAGCTAATAGTTGATAATCTCTTTCTATAAATAGAATTTGAGGTGTTTCATCACTTTTTAAAGCCCCTTTTACCCATTCACCTGTTTTTTTATCTTTTCTCCATTTATAACCTAAATCATATTGTTTTAATTTTTCTTCTCCTTGAACCTTTATTTTAGAACCAAAAGGAGGATTAGTTAATAAAATTGAAAATTTATTTAAATTTATTTTTATTTTAGTTTTATCATTCCAATTTTCTGGTCTTTCTAAACTATCCTCGCAAAACAATCCTCCTTTTCCATCACCTAATATTGCCATATATGCTTTTGATACTTTAGATAAAAAATAATCTTTATCTATACCACAAATCTTATTCAACGCTACTTCCATTTTTTCCTCATTCAATTCTCTATCTGTCCAATTCAGTAATTTTCCCTGATTGTCTAATTTATTCCAGATATATCTTAAAGCTTCTACCAAAAATCCTCCTGAACCACATGAAGGATCTATTATAAAATCATCCTCTGTTGGGTTTAAAACTTCAATCATCATCTTTATTACATTACGAGGGGTAAAAAATTGTCCTTGTCCTCCTTTTAAAGCATGATCAATAAAGACCTCAAAAGCATCCGCTATTACATCTCGATCAGCTTCTGTTAAACAATAATTTTGTAGTTCTCCAACAATGTATACTA
Organism: Clostridia bacterium; assembly: GCA_030539215.1. Classification (GTDB taxonomy): domain Bacteria; phylum Bacillota; class Clostridia; order TANB77; family CAG-508; genus CAG-452. The sequence continues at coordinate 2,199 of JAUNSM010000073.1, read as the reverse complement.
TTGAATTTGAATCTAATGTAATTTCATCTGATGTATCGATTACTTCTCTATATTTTCTTTTAACTTTTTTAAATATTTCTAAAATTCTGTTTTTTACATTTTCCGGATTTTCATCTACCCCCGATCTAAATGAAACAATGTTTTTTGGTTCTGTAAATCTTTCATCATAAATTTTACAAAAAATAACATTTATTAATTGCTGAGCTAATACTTCATCACGAGTTGCACCAACTGTATTCGCAGCAAGATAGTTCCTAATAGCCTTAAATGTTTGTTTTAAATTATGCGTTGATTGTAATTCATTTCTTTTAAATTTTCCTATATCTTCTATTCTTTGCCCAAAAATAGGAATATTCGGAATTTCCTCAAATATAACTTGTCCATTTTTTTCATATTTACGTAAAAATAATCTTTCTTCTCCATTGAACCAAACACCTAGTTGAGCTCTACAAAATCTTAAATAATCTTCTAATTGTGTTCTACCATCTTTTCTTGTCTTTTTTTTACATTCAACAATTATGTATACATCGTCATCAGATTTATTTTCATTGTTAAAAACTGCAATATCAACTGGATATTCTTTTTTAGTATCTGATGGTCTTGATTTCACTCTAAACTGGGGATGCGTCATAATACATTCTTTAGGATATCCATAGTCTTCTACTAATGCTTTTGCTATTGGCTGTACTGCTTGTTCTTCTTCTGGTTTATATGCAACTTCTATTCCAGATATATAATCTATAATTTTTTCTGACATTATTATATCTCCTCCAATTTTCACTACTTTTACATTTAATATTCTATCACACTCTCCCAAACTTTTCCACCTTTTCCCTCTAATTCTGTCGAATTTTCTTTTTGCTTTTTTTCGACAATTTTTTCTCGTTTTTACTCAATTTGCCCCAGAAGGCAAGAATAGATGTCTGACAGACATCCCTATACAACTTGAAAGCAGAGCTTTCAACATATATGACACATAGCAAAAGAGGGTGTCCTAAAATAGGAACCCTCTTTATTTTTTTAGAACTTTTATGTTACTTTTTACTTGTAAACAAAGACAATCTCTGGTAATATCTCATTTTTGACAGTTAAATCCCGTAAGTACTGATATTAAATACTTACGGGATTTTAGAAATGCGTAATGTTTTTAAAATTTCTTTTAATTTATTTTTAGTTAGTATTTCATAATCAGTTCTAAAACCAAATTTTTCATGCAAAGCATCTGTTAAGTCGTCTCTAGTATATGTAGGAATATATTCACTTCCAACATTTTCCACAAAATTCATTTCTCTTAATTTTTCGATGATTTGTGAGCTTGTAAATTTTTCATCTAATTTTTTCTCTAAAAATCTATGTATTACTAATGAAAGAAAACATGTTGTAAAGTGTGCCTTAATTCTATCATCTCTACTTAAATATACTGGTCTTGCTTTAAATATTGACATGAATAACTTAACTTTTTCTTCATTTGATATATTATTATTTTTTATAGCTAAATTCTTACACTTATCCATTAAACTTTTAGCATTTTTTATCATAGCATTGCCTCCATATATGTTTCAACTTTATCATAAATTTTTAACTTTTTTGCATACTCAAACATTAAACTAGCATTAAACCCTTTACTTTTAATAGCATTTTTTATAGCTTTATTAGCTACTTCTATATCAATATTTTTTTTATTGTTAATTAAGTTCATTCTAGATATTCCTTAATATCAAGTGTTATGGCAATTTTGTTTTAAGAATTTTTTTGAACTGTTTTGTGATTTTTAGGGCTTTGGGGATCAAAATCTCCCCAAAATTCCCCCAAAAACTGTGTGTGAAAAATGAACACAAGCCAAAAACACATAAACTTATTGTAATTGCTAGATATAATCAGATGATTGAAAGCCTTGTGAATGAGTATGTTAGAAGTGAAATTAGGAAGATTGTGTAAATAATTAGAAAACTTGAGGTTCCTTTTCAGTTAACTGAAAGCAAAAATCCTCTGGAAATCTTTCTATATTTCTCCTTATCGCCTTGTTTATATTTCAAAACATATGTTTGGTGTTGTCAAGTGTTTTGTAAAAATATGTTAATAATAAATGCCCTACATTATTGTAATTAAAAAAATGCAAATAGTATTGACAAAAACTAAAATAAATATATAATCTTGAATTTGACACTTTTTTGAAGGTGAAAAGGCTACAATGCAGTA
>JAUNSM010000072.1 GCA_030539215.1 Clostridia bacterium | reverse complement strand
CTAATCGCAAGTTAAAAATCACTTTTTAGGGTGAACTAATTCAAAGTTATTGACAGATAAAAAATTAATTCTATGCAATTTCGTTTTCTCTAATTTCTCCATTATTTCCTATTAGTTTTTGTATTTTTATTTTATCTTGAATAATTCTTTTTCTAATATTTGCAAATTTTGCATTTTCGTATATTATACTCTCATATATTATTTCATTGTTAAACTCTCTTAATTCGTATTTTTTTGGCATAGTAATTTTAAAATAATTAATATTAATTCCATTAAATTTTTTTATATGTATTGGGGTTTTCCCTAATATATTTAATATAATTGCTTTATCATATATTTTATACTGATTTAATAACTCTTGTGGAAAATCAAAATTTATAATAATTTCTGAATTTAATAAACTTTTCTTTTTATTATTTAAAACATTTAACATTACTCCAAATTCTTCATGTAGGTATTGTTGAACCCTTTTTAATTTTTGTATATGATTTGTAATAATATTTAATGTTTTAACATTTTTTGCAATTAAAATTATAATGTCCTTATTGATATTATTAAACTCATTAATTGTAAATGTAATATCTAGTTCTTGTATTTTCTTGTTTTTTATTTTTGATATATATTCTAAGGCCTCATAAATTAAACATTTAAATAATAGTCTTCCATCTAATATATTTATATTTTCAGAATATAATTTTAGTTTTAAATCATTAATTGTTTCTAAATGTTTTGATAATACAATATCTTGTATTCCTTCTTTTTCTAGTTTTTGTATTATCTTTTCTGAAAATTTTTTTATTTTATTTTCACTAACCTTTGTAGTCTTAAATATGGGCAGATAATACATTAATTTTTCTTTATTTTTATCTATTTCAATAATATTAAAAAACCTTTTTATTATTATAAGTACTTTTTTTATAACATCAGATGTATCTTTTCCTTCTCTAATATAACAAACTTTCAAATCAATCACCTAAATATATTTTTTTCTATTATATTTTGGTGGTTTTAATTTTATTACTAATTTATATGAATTACTAAATATAATTATAAACATATGTTTCTTCATCTTCATAAGTAAAAGAGTTTTCTTGGTTATTTAAAACATATTCGTATGAAACTGATTCTGTATTGATAGCTGTTATAGTAACTGATATTATTGTTTTACCATTTTCTAATGCTTGAACAAACTCACATTTTTCAATGTTGTTTGCTATTTTTATACTCTTGTTTCTGTCGGCTTCGTTTTCTAAATATATAGTTTGACTATTACTGTCATAGCGATAAATATTGCCACTTGTAAAAGTTATTTGACTGCTAAAATTATTAAATGGTTGTTTTATGTCATTTCCTTGCCTTTTTACTTCTTGTAAAAAATACATATTAAATTTATTAATTTCTGCAATTTCTATTCCTTTTTTGTTCGCATTTCTTATATTTCCTTGAAAATTTGACGTGATAGTTGCAAGTATTGCTACTGTTATTAAAAGCAATACTACATAAATTGTCAATGACATTAATGTTACTCCTCTTGATTGAAACATAATACACACCCTCTTTTGTTTAAATTATTATTCCTCCACCGAAGCAGGATATCCTCTAAATAAAACACCACTGATTGTCCTTTTGTTATTGCTCGTTGTGGCTTTTCAAATATTACTTTTGCTTTGTTTTCTTCTAAAGGATATAAAATAGCATTATCCATATTTGCATTATATCGTATTTTTGCCTGTACTTCAACTTCTTTTTGTAAATCAATATTTAAAGTGTAATTTATATTTGTTGCTATTAATTCATTTGAATAAATATCTTTTTCTTCTCCTACTATTACTTCATTTTTATTTTTGTTTAATTCTATTACATATAAAGGAGTAGAATTAGATATACCAAGACCTTTTCTTTGTCCTATTGTGTAATTTATAAGTCCTGTATGTTTTCCCAATACTTTACCATTTTTATTAATTATATTTCCTGGATTTTGTTTGTTTTCAGAGTTTTTATTTAAAAAATTAATATAGTTATTGTCTGGTATAAAACATATTTCTTGACTATCTGGTTTTTTCGCTACATCTAAATTATGTTTTATTGCTATTTTTCTTATCTCTTCTTTGTTTGTAAATTCGCCTAGTGGAAATATAACTTTTTCTATGATGTTATTTGGAATATTGTATAATACATAGCTTTGGTCTTTCTTGCCTGCATTTGATTTTTTTAACACATACTGATTATATTTTTTACTATATTCAGTTTTAGCATAATGTCCTGTTGCTATATAATCACATTTTAACTCTAGTGCCTTTTTATAAAAATAATTAAATTTCATATATTTATTACACTGTATACATGGGTTTGGTGTCATTGCTTGATTATATGTATCTATAAAATTTTTAATAACACATGTTTTAAACTCTTTTCTAAAATCTAAAACATAATGCTCAATTCCTAATATGTTACATACTCTTTTTGCATCATCTGCCACAATAGAAGAACCACAACCTTCGCTATTTTTTTCATCCTTCCAAAGCTTCATAGTTGCACCAATTACTTCATATCCTTGTTCAATTAATAGAATAGCAGCTACACTGCTATCTACTCCTCCACTCATTCCTAATAAAACTCTTTTTTTCATGTTTTTTATTTCCTTATCAATTTTAATATTGACGTCCCCATATAACAAACTCTTTTGCTGGTTTTTCACAATACACACATTTATCACATATATGTTCTTTTTCAAATGGTATACATCTAGAATGTGCTCCTGTTAATTCTTTTATTTTATCTTCACATTCTCTATCTCCACACCACATTGCTTTTATATAACCCTGATTTTCATTTAGGTTTTTTACAAATTCCTGCATGTTTTTTGCAACTGTTGTTTTTTGTATCATTCTGCTCTTACATTCATTATACATATTTATTTGAATGTCTTTTAATATTTCTTGTAATTTTAATTTTATTTGATTTAATTCTACTATCACTTTTTCTTGAGTATCTCGTCTTACTAATACACATTCCTCTTTTTCAATGTCTTTTGGTCCCAATTCTATTCTTATTGGTACTCCTCTCATTTCCCAATCATTAAACTTATATCCTGGAGTATAGTTATCTCTTGTGTCTATTTCTATTCTAAAAGTCTCATTCAACTTATTATATAATTCTTCAGCTTTTTCTTTTACTCCTAATTTTTGTATACCAATTGGAACTATTACTGCTTGAATAGGTGCAACTTTAGGTGGTAATTTTAAACCTCTGTTATCTCCATGTGCCATTATAACTCCACCAATTAATCTAGTGCTAATTCCCCAAGATGTCTGATATGCATATTCTTCTTTTCCATCTCTATTTTGAAATTTAATGTTAAATGGTTTTGTAAAGTTTTGACCAAAATAATGGCTAGTGCCTGATTGTAAGGCTCTTCCGGTCATGCATTAATGTTTCTACTGTATATGTATTTACTGCTCCTGCAAATTTTTCCTTTTCTGTTTTTCTTCCTTTTATTACTGGTATGGCTAAAAGCTCTTCTATTATTTCTGCATATGTATCTAACATTTTTAATGTTAATTTTTCTGCTTCTTCTGATGTTTCATGAATTGTGTGACCTTCTTGCCATAAAAATTCTCTTGAACGTAAAAATGGTCTTGTTTCTTTTTCCCATCTTAATACATTACACCATTGATTATAAATCATTGGCAAATCTCTCCATGATTTTATCCATTTAGAATATAGCACAGAAAACATTGTTTCTGATGTTGGCCTTATGCAAAGTCTTTCTTCTAATTTTTCTTTTCCTCCCATTGTTACCCATGCTACTTCTGGTGCAAATCCTTCTACATGGCTTTTCTCTTTATTTAATAAATTTTCTGGTATTAAAACTGGCAAATATATGTTTTTAACACCTATTTTTTTAAATTTATTATCTGCATATTTCTGTATGTTTTCCCATATTGCATATCCATATGGTTTTATTGCAATACATCCCTTAGTATCTGTATAATCTGCTAAATCTGCTTTTAATACTATGTCTGTATACCATTTGGCAAAATCTTGCTCTATATTTGTAATCTCTTTTACAAAATTATTATTATCTTTACTCATTATTATCCTCCTCTACATATTCAATTGTTTTTGATTATCTATATTTTGTTCCCTTTCGGGAGATGGAGCTTCTATAATTTCATCAATAACTATTTGCTCATTTTCATCTATTTTATATCTCGGAAGTTCCGGTAATTCTTCTAAACTTGAAATTCCAAACATTTTTAAGAATTGTTGTGTGGTTGAATAAATTGTTGGTCTTCCTGGTGCATCTAGTCTTCCTACTTCTTCTATTAGGTCATATTCTAAAAGCTTATATATTGTTCCATCTGAATTTACTCCTCTTATTTGCTCTATTTCTGCTCTTGTTATTTTAGGATTATATGCAACAATTGATAAAGTTTCCATTGCAGCTATTGACAAATTTGGTTTTGCTCTTTTGTCAAATATTGGATATATGTAGTCATAATATTCTTTTTTAGAACACATCTGATACCCATCATCTATTTTAATTATTTCTATTCCTCTATTATTTTTCTCAAAATCATTTTTCATATTTTGCATAATATTATCTATATCTTCACTATTAAGTTCTAATATTGCCATAAGTTTTTTTGTTTCTACTACTGTTCCTGCAGAAAAAAGAATTGCTTCTATAATTGATTTAATTTTATCTATCTCCACTTTTTTTCCTCTTTTTTAATTTATTTAATAATACATATTATTGCATTTAAAGGTTAAAATGTCAATATTTTTGACATTCTTATTTTTTTATGGTATGATAATTTTATATTATTGTTTGAGGTGATAGTATGGAAAAAGAGCTAGAAATAGTTAAAGGTGACGGTTCTGAATTAGATGTTTCTCCTGTTTATGAGCATTTAAATGCAGTAAAACCAAAAACTAAAAATGAAAACGAAAAAAAGAAAAATTTTATTATTCCAAAGGTTAAAGGAAAAAAATAATGCAAAAAAATAGCACATTTTGAATTACTTAAAATGTACTAAACTGTTGGTAGCGAAGATGTGATTCGAACACATGACCTACCGGGTATGAACCGGTTGCTCTAGCCAACTGAGCTACTTCGCCATATAAAACTTATATTATTATATTAAGTTTTACTAATTTTGTCAAGAAAAATACAATCTTTTTTAATTTAATGTTAGTAAATAGTAGTTTTTAAATTTTAAAAAAAGACTATATCTTTTTAAGCCACAAAAATCTTAAACTTTCATAACTGAAAACTCTAATAATTGTCAAAGTTCGCATTAATATTCAGATTATTTTAATTTATAATTTATAGCTTTAATTTATCTTGTTTTTTCTGATTTATCAATTGTTTTTTCTTTCTTTTTGTTTTTCATTGCTTTTTGTTTTTTGTTTTCTACATCTAAACTTGGTATTTTACCAAATGTTCTATTTCTTTTTTGTAATAATTCTATTATTTTACTAACTC
>JAUNSM010000010.1 GCA_030539215.1 Clostridia bacterium | reverse complement strand
TATATAAATCAACATTTGGTATTAATAATGAATATGCATTTAATTCTCCAATTTGAAGATTTGCTTCTGCAAGAAGTTTATCTAATTTTGTATCATCCCAGCCCCAATTATAATTTATTTTACTAGGAATAAATGCATTATAATCATTCATTTTTATGTATTTACCTGATTGATATTCTTCTAGTTTCATTAAGGTTCACCTCTTTATTATTTTCTACTTCCTAATTTTACCATATCAATAAATTCTTTGCAATCTTTTCATACTGGTTAAAAATTTACTTCTTCTTTTACTATTTCATCAGCCATACTTTCTATCATTCGATTATATCGTGCCATTACAATAAATTCACTAGTTTTTGGCTGTGGATATTTTTCCTTTAATTGTTTTTCAATTTTATATTTTAATTTTTTTAATTCTATTTCTCGTGTAATACAGTATTGTTCTAAAGTACCTTTTTTCTTTAAGTTACTATACATTTCTTTCTTACATTCTTTTAAATAATTCATATAAATATTTCCATATTTACCTAACATAAAAACACCTCCATATATATTTTAATATATAGAGGTGTAAGAGTCTAACCATTAAACAACTACTTTTCTAAAAGTTCTTTTATTATTGGTATAAATGCGATTGCAACATCTACACTTTTATCTGCTAACCATAAAAGAATTTTTTTACATTTAGTCCATTTGCTTTTTCTATTTTCAGTTGATTTATATATTTCTTCTAATTCTTTTAATTCTTGCAATGCTTCTTTTGTTTCTTCATCATTTAAAGATTCCATATTAGTTACAGTGTTTTCAATGATTTTAAAATCTAATTTAATAGTATTAGTATTGCTGTTAGTATTATTATTAGAATTAGTATTATAATAATTAACTGTCCTCTCTTTTGATTGCGGCATTACTACCAAACTAAAATCCTGTAGATATCCTTCCAATTTTCTTTGCATATTAAGTAAATTGTGCCTTAGTGAACTATCTGAACAGAGTTCATAATCAAATCCAAATTTTTCGTTCCAATTATAGCAACTTAATCCCCAGTTTTTGATTTTAGATTGATATTTTCCATCTACCTTTATATGTATTTGTTTTAGTTCTTCTGTGTTATTTGAATTTTCTAAAACTTGTTCTATTTCTTTAATATCATCTTGTATTTCCCTTTTTATCATATTTTCTTTACTCATATAATAATCCTCCTTATTTTTGTTTCTCTAGCCATTCAATTAATTCTTTTTCAGTTATTTTGCTATCAATATATTCTTTTTTCTTTTGATTAAAGTTTTCTTGAAATGCAATGAATTCATCTTTGTAACTATCTATATCTTGATATCTTCTTGCTTTCATTTGTTTGCTTTGGTATATACTTCTATGTAGTTTTTTCCAAGTACATTTTTCTAATGATTCTTTCCAAACCTTATTTGCACCAACGTCTCTACAATCTACACAGTATACTTCATCTTTTCTTGAATTAGGAATAAAGTATTATCCACAATTTTTACATTTTTTTATAGTTATATCTGTATTAAATACATGAAGTAAATCAATAAAAGCATATCCCTCTAAAGCAGAGCTTGAATAAGAAGTAAATTTGTTTATATTTGCAATTTATCTTTCGACTATTGCAAATATTGTTCTTTCTTTTTCAGAACCTACATGCATGTCAAAATTCAAATCTGTATCTAATTTTATTGTTATATCTTTTGTAATGTCTTTTATATCTATATCAATATCTCTTAAATGAGTATAAATGCAATATCTTTGAAATGATGTAAATTTGTTTAATTTTTCAATATCGTTTATATTATAGCAATAATCCACCATATTTCTTAATCTTTTAGTTTCATTTTCTTCTATCATATTTATAAAAAGCAAAAAAAATAGACTTACCCAAAACCTCGAAAGTCTTGATAAATCTATGGTGCAGATGGCCGGAATCGAACCGGCACGGTTTATTCAACCGCAGGATTTTAAGTCCTGTGCGTCTGCCAGTTCCGCCACATCTGCATTTGTTACTGGCAAAAATAATTATACTACTTATTTAGATAGATTGTCAATATTTTTTTTACTTTTTGTTGCATTATTAGAATCACTCTAAGTAAAAATTTGCCAATTAGTTATAAAAATAGTCCATTATTCCTGTGTATACTCCCCATGCTAGTTTATTTTGATATTCGTCTGTTAATAATTGTTCTTCTTCTTCTGGATTTGATAAAAATCCACATTCTACTATTGTTGTTGGTATTTCTACATGTTTTATTATATATACATTGTCAATTTTCATTGGAACTCTTTTGTTTTCCTTTTGTATGCTTTCATTTAAGTTGTTTTGTATGCTTGTTGCTAATTTTTGCCCTTCTGGACTTTCTTGTTTATAAAATGTTTGCCATCCCCAATATTGCTGCTCAGGAATTTTGTTTAAATGAATTGATACAAATATATCTCCACTTGATTCATTTCCTATTTTTACTCTATTATGTATATCTGATATCTTTTTTTGTTTTAGTGTTTTACTGTCTAAATCATATATTGCATTTTCATCTGATCTTGTTAATATTACTGTTGCTCCTGATTGTTCTAATAAATTTTGTACTTTTAATGCTATTTTCAAATTGCTTTCTGCTTCAGTTGTACCGTTTACTACTTTCTGCTCCTTCATCTGGAATTCCATGCCCTGCATCTATTATTATAACTTTATTGTCTACTGGTAATGCTACTGTTGCTATTGTTTTTGTATTGTTTTTACTAGAATTGTTTAAATTAAAGCCTGTTATTGTATATATAAATACAAATATTATTGCTATTCCTAAAATAGTTAATATCTTTTTTTTGTTTAATATAATCATAAAAACTCCCCTTTGAGCAATAATGCTCTAACAAATATTTTTTAACCTCTATTAACTTTGAGAGCATTAACGCCTCATAATATTTTATGAAGTATTTTTATGATTATGCTAAATTACTATTCTTTTATTTTTATTATTTATATTGTATTTTCCTTTAACTTTTTTATCTGTCTATTTATTTCTACTATTTCTTTTTGATTTCTTATAAAACTTGTTTTTAATTCTAATAGGCTTTCATAATTTGAATCTATTTTCTTTTCTTTTAATTTTTCACAAAGTCTTTTATATTCTTTTGCTTTTAATTCTAACTCCATTGTTAATCCGTACTAACTTAGTTTGATTTAAATTCATTTTCATCTTTCTATTTCTCCATTCTTTGTCTGTTTTTCTTCTCTTTTATAAAGAGTGTATTGTGGATATTTCATTGCATCTTGAAAACTATATTCTGCTGGTACTGTTAAATTAACTGTAGCTTTTTTAAATTGTTCTACCTGCCTTTTTAGTCTATTGTATCCCATTCCTATATTTATTTGAGTAAGTGGATTGTTTGGATTTTGCCTATCATATTCTTCAATAAATGCTTGTAAACCTCTTTTAAATGCTCCAAAAATCATTTCTCTTTCCTGCTCTTCGCGACTCTCCTTATTTACGTTATATTTCCCAACATAGTTTTCACTTTCATGATGTCTATATTGTTCATTAAGTTCAAAATCATTTATAACTGCATATCCTTTTTCTCTGTTTACATACATTGTTCCTTTTGAAATTATATCACCTTTGAAATTTCTAACAACTAAATTTTGAACATTTGGTACTATAACACTTGCTATAGCAATATCTTCTCCATAATATGAACTTGTTATAGTTCCACAACAACTGCAAAATAATCCCATTATGCTATTATGTGGATCATTTTTAGAAATCCATTCATATGTAAATTGCTTTTCATATAATTCTTCTATCATTTCTTTTCCTGCTCTTAATTCTGTATCTGTTTCATTTTTTATCCTTTCTATACTTTCTAAAATAGTTTCCTCTTTAACCTGCTTTCCTAATATATGTTCTGCTACATTTTCACTTTGAGCCTTTTTTCTTAAATTACTTGCTATTTCAAATATTTCTTGTGAAAGCCCTTTTCCTCCAAACAATTTTGCAATATCACTATTTTTTTCTGTTACTCCTAAATACTTGTTATCAAAATAAAACTTTGTTAAAGCTTCTTCCCAAGAAATTTTTATTGGTTTTCCATTTTCGTCTAAACACTCTCTATATCTTTTAGCATCTTTAAAATTACTCATTACTTTTATAAATATTCCAGAATAGTTTCTTTCTAAATCCATAAGCATTTCTAAATTTCCAAGTTTTCCTTTTGTCTTTTGTACAGTTATAAATTTTAAAAACTCTTGATTTGCAGAAATTCCAACAGGCATTGAGTCAAATAATGTATGATATTTTCCGAAGTTTTAATTCCTTTGTTTTTAATAAATTAACAAGTGTAGATGTTGCTTTCTGTGCTAATAAAGTTTCAGTTTCCTTTCCTTTGTTATCTAGCATTTTTTCTGTACTAAAGCACCCTAAACTTGAAGCAAATTTAAAAAAATCTAGTCTTTCTTCTTCTGGAAAATCTAATAATTCATCATTTATATTTGGTAATTCATTTCTAAAAAATCTAAAATCACTATTTTTGTAAAATGATTTTACCATTCCATTTTGAGAAAGAATTTTTGCATATACATAAGGAATAGCAAACTTACTTTTATTTAATTTTTGGGATAATTCAGATATCTCGTTTAATTTAATGTGTTGAATATTGTAATCAAATCCAGAAAAAGCCTCATTTATTTTTTTTAAGTTTACTACTTCACTAATATTTTCTTTATTTTTTGGTAATTCTTCCCCAAATACAAGCTCTCCTGTATTTAATCTATAACATAATTTAAAATTTAATCCTTCAAAAGCTCGTTTTCCAATTGATTTTATTCTTGGATGTAATGTTAACTTTTTTAAAGATATACAACCATTAAATGCATCATCTGGTATTTCTGTTTCACTTCCTGGAATAGCATATTCTATTATTGGTTCTCTGCTTAAATTAAATGCTTCATTTAAAAAATTACATTCTCCTATAAAATTTCCCCCTCTAGTAGCTCCATATTCTGAATTACCATTTTGAGTTATGTTTTTTACATTTATACCATTAAAAAATCCTCGAATCATACTGTTTTGCCACATTATACTGTTTTGATCATCTTCATCTGGATAAAATGGTATATTTCCTGTTATGGCCTCTTCTGCTTTTAAATTAAAATATGTCGCTTTTCCCGTTCCATTTGGATTTATTTCTTTTGGCATTTCCTCCCAATTTCTTATTATAAAAGAAACTGGCTCTACTTTTACCCATCTTACCGTACCTTTCTCTCCTGTAATTGTTCCATCTAAATATTGTGAATCACTGCTATTTGGATATGAAACTACACGTACATACCTTTCTCCATTATATTCAAATTCTGGGCTATGTCTTCCTGCATAATCTTTATGACTTTCTTTTTGACCATTGCTTGAATACCATCTACCAGTAGCAATTATTTCATCTTTGGTTTTTCCTTCGTTGTATAAACTTTCAAGAATTTTACTTAAGCTCTCATCTGCTTTTGTTTTAGGATATTCACCAAGTCCTACAGTATAATATATTATATTTCCACTTTCATCCTTTACCTGTTGTATATCAAATTGAATTTTTTTACTATCCTTCTCTTTTTGTATAGTGGAAATGTTAGATGGAAACTTATAATGCAAAGCTGGACATAAACCTCCATTAAGATGTCTCGTAGAAGTATAACTCCAATTGCCCATGTAAGAAATTGTTCTTACACTCCATCTAAGGCACGCAGAACGAAGCCACACCCAAGTTGTATCCTTACCAGTACGCGTTTTATAATCTGAATAAATACAAGTATTATTCATTTTAGCATAATCAGTCGCAGATACTCTTCTTTTTTTATCTGTAAAGCCTTCTCCATATTGTTCAGCATAACTATCAAGATATATTAAGTCTCGTGTATCAAATTCTTGATTACCAGTTTGCAAATTTTGATCCATATTATCTATTTTAGTTGGAATAATATTTGTTCTTAAATCTTTTCTCTCCATATATGCTCCTTAATTCAACTTCCTTTTGTTACCTATTTAAAGCAAAACTCCCCATCTAAAAATTTAGGTAGGGAGTTTTATCATTATTTTATTTACTTGTATATTGTTTTTTATAACATTAATTTTATTAGCCTTCGCCTCCACCTTGTGATTGTTGTGATGGAACTGTTATATCTACGTTGAATACTGCATTTGCTCCTGAAGCATTATTTTCACAGTCAACATCTTGTCCTTCTATCCACATATATATTCTAACTTTTGTTATTCCACTTGTTAATGTAAATAAAGCTATATTTTCGTCAAATCCTGACACTGTAGGATGTGATATAGTTACTGTGTCAAATTTAGCACTATTTGCAGTTTTATTTGCATCTCCTAATTTAATTGCTGTAGGATTTGCACCTGTTTGTGCAACTGTTTGTGTTGGATCATATGTAATTACATCCTTTATTCCATCATAAGCAATTCTAGTTGCACCTGTTTGTGTCGTAGTTATATTATAAACATCTTTTGCATTTTTAACTCCTTCAGCAGTATGTACATCATAATTTGGTTCCCAAATAGAAACTACAGAACTTGTTCCTGAATTTAATTTTTGAATATCAGTTAATTGAGCACCTGCTGTTGTATGTCCTTTATTAACAAAAGCTATACGAGCAGCATTTGTAATTCCTGTTGTTTTATTTGATGTTACTTCTGAATTTTTTGTCAAAAGTAAATCTGTATCTGCATCTACTTTGAAAAATAAATCAAATGCAATATATTTACCTGCTTCTGATCCACTTCCTCTAGTATCTGTTTCTTTTGTAGCTGTTAAAATGTAATCTCCTCCATGTGTTTTTACTTCTCCATAATACATTGGAAGATATCCACTTGCATCTGGTGTTCCAACTGTTGATACAGGCTCCATTGAACTAGGTAATTGGTTAACAATATCTGTATAATCACTTGATACTGCTGTTATATCTCCTGTTTGAATAATTGATTTCCAAGTTGTACCATCTACTGATATTTGCAAACCATTTTTAGCTTTTACATTAACTTGTAAATTTTCAACTGTTACTGTTTGATTTGAAGTAAACCAAGCATAAGTTGATACAATTAATAAAATAGCTGTTAGTAGTAACAATAAAATTAACAATTTTAAATTACTCTGTCTTTTGTTTTTCATAATACTCCCTCTTTCTTGTTATTTTTTATATATTTATAGCTTACCATATTTCAAAAAATGTTGTCAATAAAAATGGTTAATGTTGTTAAAATGTAATGTGGATGTAATATTTTTGTAATGTTTGTAGAGTTTTGTAAAATTATAAAATTATTAATTTTTATGCTCTTCTGTAATCTCCATATGCATCATCATTGCTCCACCTATTAAAGCATCAATACAATCATAATCATCTCCTTCAATCCAAATTACTACTGTATATTTATCTATAGCTCCTTCTTCAAAATTTGGTCGTTGTTCTACAAGTGCAAATTTATCAGAATAAAAAGCAATTGTCCCTGTTTCTGGAATTCCATTTGAACTACTTTTTGCATATATCTTTTTTTCTCCATTTTGGAAAATCATTACTCTAATGGCATTATCAACATTTTTAACTACATCATCAATTAAAATAGAATACCAATAATCTATGGTTTCGCTTCCCTGATTTTGCACATAAAAAGTATATGCAATATAATTTTGTCCATTATGGCTACCATCTGCTTCAGTATCTATATTGCTTGGTAACCAATTTATCGATATGTTATCCATAAACTCTAATTTTTCTGCCTTTAAAACTCTTTTGCTCTCTTTTTGTTCTAAGTTTTCAAATATAATTATTCCTGATTTTTTTGCAAACTCTTGCCCTAGTGTTACAGAAAATCCTCCTTGTCCATATATAATTCCTAATAAAAAATATATTACTATTAAAAATAATAACAACATTAATAATCCTATTTTTAATAATCGTACTCTTTTTTTTCTTTTATTTATTTTTTCTGAACCTAATATTATTTCTGTTTTTTTTATATTATTTTTTTTCTCTTTCATGTTATTTTCTCCTATCCTTGTTTTATCTTGTTTTTAAAAAATAAATATGCTATAATCATTTTGAGGTGTACTAAAAAATGAAAAACTTAAGAAAAATTATTGTATTTTTATTTTGTATTTCTATATTTATATCACTCATATTTATAATTGATATATATGCTAAATATTTATCTGCTACCAATGGAACTGCTACAATTCCAATTGCAAGATGGAATATAGTTGTAAATAATAATTCTATTAGAAATGGTTCTGATATTTCTAACAGTATTCAACCTATTTTCCCTGGCAATAATAATATTGCAAGTAATATAATTGCTCCAACAGCTGAAGGATATTTTGATCTTAATTTTGATTTTAGTAGTGCAGATGTTTCATTTAGATATGATATTTTAGTTGAGCCTAATGAAAATAGTTCTGTTTTAGATCTGATTCCAACTTGTTATTCTATAGATAATGGTCCTTTGATTAATCTAAATAGCGATTCTAACACTATAACTGATACTATTCTTTATTCTAGTAATATCTCTACTAGAACTATTAGAATATATGTTATGTGGGATGATTCTAATACCTCTCTTATGAATAATATACAAGATACTCAAGCTGCAATTTCTACTTCATCAAATGCTTTAATTGATGTAAGCATTTCTTTAACTCAAGTTGCTGATTCTAATACTAATAATGTTATTCCATAATATTAACCATTGCGATTTTGTGTAGCTATAATATTCATCTCTATATCAATACTTGCTTCTTGTGGGTGTGTTGAAAAAAAGGTATATGCTTGTTCTCCCCAATATGTATCTAATTCATCATTACCAGATTCAAATGGCCATTCTAATGAAATAGTAAATACACCCTCTCCATCTTCTGCTGATAAAAGATTATTATCTACTGTTACACTAATTGTAAATGGAAAGTCATTTTGTATCATATCTACTAAATCACTTGAAGTAGTATCTTCATCTGTTGCATATGTAGTTCCCAGAATTGTTACAGAAAGAATCTCATATGATAAATTTGCTGTCACTTCTCCTGTATTATATGCTATAAGGTCTTGAGAATATGTTTCCATTCCTGGGTAAATTCTATCTACTGTAAAATTCATATTTGTTACTGTTTCATCTTCTCCTGCCTGAAAAGAAACATTCCATGATGTTATATGTGTTTGAAATGTACCTGATACTTTTGTTGCATAAATAAACCAAGCATATGAATTACACACTAATAATACTAATAATATTATTAAATGACTTAATTTAATTTTTTTAATAAGTGTTTTTAAAATTCCTTTCATCTTTTTCACCTATTTATCTTTTTTTGCTTTTTCAGCCTCTTCCTTTTCCTCTTTCAAAGCAGTTACATTTTTTCTTATTTGTATAAATATTATAATTGCAATTGGTATAAATATTGAAAAATAAAATGCATATATATTATATACAACTTTAGATATTTTGCTTAAAATAAATGTTTTATAAATGATTTTTCCTGTTATTTGATCACTTGTTATAGTAGGGTCTTCTTCATTATTTGCAAGTCCCTTTGTATGAAATATCTTCTCTCCATTTTCTTCATCTATTGCAATTAATTGGTGAGTAATTATTTTATTTGCAAAATTACCTTTTTCACCTTTATATACAATATCGTCTCCTACTTTAAGTTTAGAAGTATCAATTGCCTTTGCTATTAACACATCTCCTATTTTATATTTAGGAAGCATACTTTCTGTAACAATATTATATATCCTAAATCCTCCTAAACTAAGGTTATTATTAGATACTCTTTGCAATATTACCATAAATAGTAATAAAACTACAAAAACTACCAATATATAATATATTACATTCCAAATAATTTTTAATGTTTTATTATTTTTTATTTTATCTAACATTACTTTTCCTCTTTTCTATGTATTATTTTATTTTTTCCATATATTTTTCTATATGTTTTTTAAATATTTTTTGAAGTTCATTTATTGTAGCAACATGTTTATATTTTATAATTGCATATTTACTTGCCACTAAGTCTTTAAATTGTTCTTCTGATAAATCTCCATTTAAATTAATTATTTGTTCTATCATTTGATTTGTAGTCTGTTCTGTCATTTTTTGTTCTTTTTCTTCATTTTCTAATTTATCATCTTCTATGGTATTTAACGCTAAATATTGTAATAAAAATGTTTCATCTAATAATTCTTTTAAATTTGTTTTATCCATGTAATCTTGTTTTTCTTGAATATGTTTAGAGGTTACATCTAAATTGGTCTGCAAAAAGTTCCACAATTTAATTGCATATTGAAAATTAACATTTTTTAAAATAATATTAGTCTTTTTTATTGGAGATACAACTAATGTTATATGTTTTTTTTCAATAATCTTATATACCTCTGAACTGCAAACATCTGCAATTCTGTCTTTTAAAGTTTTAATTCTCTCTTGTAAATCAACTCCTTTTTCCTTTTTTTTATTTTCTTCTTCTAATTTAGTATTTATTTGAAGATTTATATCCACCTTTTCATTTAACACTTTAGATGTTGCATTATAATCAAATTGTTTGTTATTTTTTTCACTTATATTTTGTGTTAATTCTATTTCTTTTTCTTTTTTACTAATAAAAAATTTCATGTTTTGTATTAATGTATAAATAAATCTATTTTCATATGTATCATAATTTTCTTCTTTATTTATATTTAATATTTTTGAAGGTCTAACATCTCCTGTTACTTTATCATAATCCTGTATAAAATTTGTATTTTTAGATAAATGTTTTATACTTTCTACTGTTATTCTTCTTGCCAACTCTATTTTTACAATTTCTTCTTCATTTACTATAAATCTATTAGGATTACGAAAAATATTATCTAAATAAGGAATTGTTAATTCCATCATTTCTAGCCATTCTAAATTTTCTATTACTTGTTCATAATCTTTTTGTACTCTTAATGTAGAGTTTGTTTGATTAAAAAAATCCTCAGAATGCCCAGAATTTTTTTCATATAAATCAATTACTTTCAATTCTTTCATAAATTATCTCAACTTTCTTTTTTAAGTTAATTTTTTTAGTCTTAATAAATACTCTATACATTCTTTCATTTTATTTTTACCAAATGTTTTATCTAAAAATTCAACATAAGGATCTATTTCATCTCTTATAAATGAAATATTTAATTGTTCAAATTTTCTTAAAACTTTTCTAGCCATAAAATAGTCTATTCCTGCTATTTCGTCTCCACCACATGCAACATATACTGGAACAAATTTCTTCATATGAGATACTATACGATTACCAAAAGCTATTCTAAAATGTTGTATAACATAATCATCCATTAATTCTATTTTACTTAATGTTTCTTGAGATACAGGATTATTCTCCATTGCTTCTTTAAATAATCCATCCATATATGTATAATTTATATCCATTGCTTCTGTATCCATTGGTTTAAATACTTTTCCTTTATCATTTATGTCTATTGGCATAGCTCTATCATAAACTTTGTCTGTAACCATAAATGTAGAGTCATCATTATTTATTGTTCCTATATACCACATATTTGCAGGCACTCTTATTTTTCCTCCGCATTAAATTTTTAGGATCACTTTTCCAAGTGCTAGGCACAAGTTCTATTATCCATTCATCTTTATTTGGCATCTCCAAAATTGAAAGCATTTCAGCAAAATAATATTCCACACGTGCAATGTTCATTTCGTCTAGTATTACTGTATAAATATCATCTGTATAATTTGCAATATACATTTCTTTTAATACTTCTGTTTCATTAAACTTTTTTGTAAATTCATTAAAATATCCAAATAACTCTGTTCTATCTCTCCATGATGGCTGAACAGAAGCAACACAAGAGTCATGTCTTAAAAATTTTCCCCAAGCATATGCTAAAGATGTTTTACCAGTACCTGATATACCTTGAAGTATAACTAATTTTGTAGAGGCTAAAGCTGCTATAAATAATCTCATCATATTTGATGTATAATAAAGCTTTAATTTAGATGCTGAAAAATTTCTAAAATTTTCACATAATTCTGGTAAAGTAAAAGTGTTTCCATATTCCTTTACTTTATAATTTTTATATTCTTCATCAATATCATTTAATTTTGAAAATCTAATTCCTTGATTTCCAACATCTTCTTTAGCTTTATTGTTCACATCCTCTTCATTAGATTCACCTGGTTTTAAGCCTAGTTGAGAAACCTTCATAGCTAATATTTTTTCTTTTTCTTGAACTAATGAAGCAACTTTATCATTCAATACCGCTAATTCCTCTAATAAAGCTTCTTTTTCTACTGCTTGTTTTCTAAATTTAATATATTTCCTTATTGAAAAATATATTAAAAGTATTATCATTGTCAAAATAGCAATGATAACTAATACTGCAATTGCCACTAAAATCCATTCTGGAAATGAAAAATCACTTTTATATAAATCAACAATATTTTTATACGATTTAATGTCAAATATTTTTATTATTCCATCTTTCAAACCATGCAAAATGCTTAATATCCCAGAAAAGAACTGTGATAAAAATTCATATAAAAATCTTGTAAAAGTGCCCATTCTATTCTCCTTTTAAATTTGTATTAATTTTTGTTTAGTAAATTTATTGTTGTTTAATCTATTATAATGTTTACATTCTTTATTGATTAAAACATATGTAAATATACCTAACTTTTCTACATCTGCTAAATCTAGCTCAACATTATTATCAATAATAATTGCTATTTTAAAGCCTTTTTTAATTAATCCATATGTTTTTTCTTTGTTGTTTAAAAAAGTATTATATCTTATTTTTAAACTAAGCTTGTCCTGAATTCCTGGATTATTAATAATATTAAGTAATGTTTCAATTTTTTGTGATTTAGCAAATAATGTTTCAACAAGTTCAACAATATATTGTTTTTTAAAATTTCCTTTAATAATATCTTGTATAATATGTACTGTTGCCAAATAATATTCAACAAAAAGTCTATCTTCATTTGTAGTGCCTGTGTTAAATGCTTTATTTATTGCTAATGCACTATATAATATTGGAAATTTAATATCATATTTTAAATTTATTCTATATATATCAACTGTTTCTGTATATCTTGATATTTTTATATAAAAATCTTTGCTTTCAAATTTTTTTAAGAATTCTTCTTTTTTAATTATATTAGCTTTTATTATATCATATATATCTTCATTAAAACCCTTTTTTCCCAATATTTTATTTCTAGCATTATTTAAATATTTTATTACTCTATTAATATCTTTATTTAAATTTAAATTATCTAAATAAATAATATAATTAAAAAATTGCCTAATATTTTTTATGTTTTCTTCTTTTTCAGGATATTGCAAAATTAATTTTTCTTTTTCTTCGTTCATACCTTCAAGTACGTCTTTTTTTAATTTTCTATATAATTTACTTTCATTTATATCATAATATCTAATTTCAATATATGTATTAACATATCCTTCACATATCTTTTTATCATATTTCTCTTCAAGAATCAATCTAAAATACTGATAAATACTTTTTTTCGTTATTTTTATATATTCATTCATTACATTTAATGACATATTAAAATTCTCCTTTTTATATACTATTAACTGTTATTATTGAATTATTATTTACAATTGGATATGTATAATCCTGTGTTTGGTCATTTTTATAAAATCTAACACTTTGACTTGATTGTGCATCTATTTTAAAACTAACACTTTTTATATAATTATAGTGATTATATATTGTTTCTACTATTTGTGTTGAATTTAAATATGCATTATTAGTCATATCTAATACAACATCTTCTGGCTCAAAGGTTAATGTAACCCAAGCTGAATAACACTTTGCTTTATTCTCAGGGCTTAATAATAAATAATTAGGTATACTAATCGTATTTCCAACTTGATATGTATCAAAAGCTTGCGAAACTTTATAAAATGGAATTGTATTTGTAATATTTAATGATAAATATGGACTGTTTGCACTATCTACTATTTCATAAGTTAATTTTTCTTGTCCTACTTTTAATACAAATATACCACTTAATATTTTTTGATATGTTGACCTAGCAGTTGTTGTTATTTGTACAGTAACTGTATCCCCTGTTTGTAATGAAGTATTTGGTGTGATTATTAACTTAAAAAAATCTGAATTATTATCATCTACACGAATTATACCAGAAGTTTTACTTAATTGACATATAATATTATTAGAACAAGTATATGCTATATCATATTCTATATCATAAGATGCAAATAATAAATTATTTTTAAAACTATTCATATTTATAGTAATTGTATAATCATCTACTCCTGACCAATTATCTATTTGGTAAATCGCTCCTTCTTCTGTCAATTTATCACTATAAAAATAAAACTCTTTTGATTTACTAAAAAAATTATTTATATTATTAGTTACATACCTTCCTAAAATTGCCATTAAAGAGCAAATATATATAAGTAATATTCCACTTATAATAAATTGCTTTTTATTATATTTGTATTTTTTATTGTTTTTACTCTTTTTTTTCATATTGCATATAACTCCTTATTTTATTCTACTATCTGTTTTGATGTTACTATCACTTCAATACTTTCTATTATGTCTTGATATTGTATTAACCTATATTGTATTGGAAAATATATTACTAAATTATATGTATTTGTTTCATTTGTTTGAAATCCAAAACTTTTTGTTTCAGTAGAAATATTTCTAAAATATGTTCCATCACTATCTTGCTCTACTAAATTACTTGTTATTATATTTGTAGCATTATTACTATTATAATTTTCATTTAAATATAATTCATATGTAAGTGGTAAATTAGTAGTTGTTCTTATTGATAAATCATATTCTAGTCTAGTATCTGTTCTTCTTCCATCTTTATTATTTGCTACCGAAAAAGTACATACATAAGGTTCATTTCGTGGTGTGAATTCGGGAAGACTTAAGTTCATACTTTGATAATCCTCATTTAATATATAAAAAGCAACTTCAATATTTCCTCTTGAAGTTGATGTACTTTCATATTTAGAGAAGGTTTTATATAAAAAAAATATACTTAATATTAAACAAATTAAAATTATTATATATTTTAATTTGTTAATTAATTTCTTTTTGTCAATCATTATTATTCCTCCGCCATATTGCCTAACAATTAGGAAATTCAATTTTGTCATTTTTTATCATTTTCCATATTTTTGTTGTCTTTATATGAAAACACTAATACGCATAAAATAAATGTTATTGTTAAAGAGATAAAAACCTCTGGTGTAGCAAAAACTCTTTCCCATATAGCAATATTGGGAATAATTTTTACTACTTTACCTATTACCTGTTCTGTAGTTATTGGCTCATCTGCTTTATTATTTGCATCACCTTTAGTTATTATGTTGTTTTCATTTCTTTCAATAATACGATGTGTAACAATATAATTTTCTTGTTTTATTACAATTATATCATTTACTTCAATATCATTATTTCCTAGTTTTACTATTATGATATCCCCTATTTCAATAGTATTAGACATACTACCTGTTATAACTTTAAATATTGTATACCCAAATAATTTTCCATAATCTTGTTTTAAATATTTTATTTGAAATAAGTTGTATCCTACCAGCAAAATAATTATTATTGCTAACACCATGATTATATTAATTATAATTTTAATAACTTTTTTCATTATATGTAAGCTCCATTTTGTGTTATATTTGTGTTATTGTCTCATTTAAATATTGAGTAGCTGTTAATGTTATAGGTATTTGTATATTTAAATTATTAGATGTTCCTAATTCAGTATCTTGTTGATTATTTTCTTCATCATTTGTCCACTCAAAAATTATATTTATAGTATTTGAACTGTTTTCGCCAAGTCTTATTATGCCTGTATAAGTATTAGGACTTGTTTGAATTAGTGTATTATCAACTTCTGTTTCCTCAACTGACTCTATTGTTATTTGAGTGTTTTGTAAATTAACAGTATCTATTGTTAAGTCATATCTTACCGATACATCTGTGTTTTCTGTATCAATTACTATTTCGAAACTTCCTGTCATGCCAGGAGCAAATTTTCCTGCTCGTGTAGCTGTATTTTGTATAATATTTAAATCATCTATAATAAATTCTTGTGTAATTCCATTAGAAATATCAGTAGCATTTACACTTACATTCCATCTTCCTAAATTTAAAGTTGCTGTCCCATATAGTTGACTATAAAAAAGGGCATAGCTAGTAGCTATTTTGTAAATTGTAAATGCTATCATAATTATTGTTAATAATAATAAAAATATTTTGACATTATTTTTTTTCATATTATTCTTCTTTTTTACCTTTTGATTGTTTTTTTATTTCTATTATTATTTCTACTATTTCATAAAGGAATGCAAGTAATGTTGGGAATACTATTAAAAATAAAAATCCCCATTTTGACTCTAAAAATCCTAAAACATATCCTACAAATCCTACAGTTTTTGCATTATCTGCCAGTCCTATTACATATTCACTAGATAATGCTTTGTCTCCTTCTAATGTATATGTAGTTTCTGTTTCTGTAATTTCTTCTTTCCCTATAATTTCTGCTATACTAACACTTATCTCTTTTTCATATGTATTATAGAAAAAAATTTTATCTCCAATTTTTATTTCTTCTTTTGTTGCCTTTTTTACTAATGCTAAATCTCCTTTGTTAAACTCGGTAGATAATTTATCATTATCTATTAATATTAAAGATGTTTGTCCAAATTCTGTGATTCTAAATTCATTATATGATAACAAACAAATTGTTATAAATATAGCAATTATAGCATATATAACAATCAATACATTACGAATAACCTTTTTCATTATTTTTCCTCCTAAGATTTGAAATTATATTATAGAATTATAATATCACACTATAAATTATTTAGCAATATTTTTATCATTTTTACTTGAAGTTTTTTATATAACTGTTATAATTATATTTATATAATAGTAAATTTTTTCAAAATTTACTATTAAAGAACAAAAGATGAGCTTTGTTACTTTGTTCTAATACACTTTTGGAGGATTTTATTACAATGAGTAAAACTAATGAAAATAATCGGTCAACAAGAAAATACCACAAAACAAGTTTTAATTTATTTAAAAGATATTTCTAAAAGCATTAATTCTGTAATATCTTTATTAGAAAATAGTTCTTTAGAAAATAAATCAGAAATTATAAATGAACTTTGTTCTGTTAATGAAGTGCTAGATAAAAAAAATACAGCAACTGTAACAAAGTCTAATAAGCCTGCTACAGCAAAAAAACAAAATACTTTATTTATTTCTTATTCTGATAATACTGTAATTCTTCCTTATACAACAAAGGAATTAAATAAAATCTTAAAAGATAGTAAAGGAAAGTATAAAACTAAACAAGATGTTATTGATGATTTATATACTATACCTTTAGATTATTATCACAATAATGCTTTTTCACGTTTTAAAGAAGCCTTTAAATTAATAAGAGAACGTGAACATGGTTCTCTTCCTCAAGCATTAGATCTAGCTTTAGAGATGTTTTCTAACTATAACCTGCATCCTGCAATAATTACTGCTTGTAAAAACATTAATGAACTTGATGTTTATTTATCATGTTTAGAATATAATGAATTAAAAGACTTTCACTTTTTTAATATACAATTTAATATGCCACCTTCAAAAATTAAGAAAACAAAATAATTATTTTATTAACTGTGATTATTTTTTTCTTTGTATTTTTCTAGCTTTTCTTTTCTTATAAAACTCCTCTTTTTTAATCTAATATTTCGTATAAGCAATAAAATCATTAAAATAATAATTAAAACTGTTAAAATTTTTGATTGCGCAATAAATACTAAAATTCCTCCTTTAGGAATCCTTATGTTAACTTTTCCTTCTATATCTTTAATTGTAACTTCGTTTACATCATATTGGTAATTACTATCTCTTTTTGTTGTATATTTTGTATTTATATTTATTTTCCCTAATCTTTTTACTCTACTAATGTTTAAATTACCATTTGTATAAAAAACAATTATATCATTTTCTCGTACTTGTTCATTTTTATATTTTTTTATAAAAACTAAATCATATTTATTAAGAGCTGGTGACATTAAATTATCTGTAATTACATAAGTATTAAATAAATTGCTATTACTACTTTTAAAAAGAGCATTATTAATTGTATATAATATATTATATACAATTAATAACATTATAATAATTAAAGTAATTATGACCAAAGTATTAATTATTATTGTTTTGATTTTTAAATTTTTCATCTTCAATCCTTTTCTTTTCTCTTCTTATTTTTTTCTTATTTTGAATTTGGTTTATATATATGCATATTAATGAAACAATAATTACAATATAAATAATAAAAAACTTATTTTTCATAAATATTATTATTTTACCCAAATACGGCACTAACAAAACCAATGAACCTTGTAATTGCTCATTTGTCACTTGTTCTGGGTCTTGTATATTGTTATTATCTCCTTTTGTAATATATGTTTCATCATCTAGTAAATCTATTATTCTATGTGTTACAAATTCCCTGTTTTTCTTAAAAGTTATTATGTCTCCTATTTTTAATTTTTTATCACTTTTTTTAATTATAGCAATATCTCCTTTATTAATATTAGGTGCCATACTATCTGTTGTTATGATATATGCTTTATATCCAAATAAGTTAACTTTTACTTTAGGAGAATTAGAAATTATTACAAGAAAAATATTATAAATTAATATTATTATTAACGCAAATGCTACCTTTTGAGTAATCAATCCAATTTTATTAATTTTATTTTTTCTATTATCTGTGTCTTTAATATTATATTTCATTTGTTTCCTTTCATACTTTCATATTTATTTTATAATAATATACTCATATGTTTCTCCTATATAAACTGAACCATTATATAATTTATATACTAATTTATATGTTCCGGTCGTTAAATTCTCCTTTAATGTTAAGAAAAATGTACTCGTTGTAGAAGGATTTGTACTAACAATATATTCATCATTTCCTATATCTGCTGGTGTTAAAATATCAGACACATAATCTGCTAAATCTACCTCTTTATAATTTAACGAATATGTTTGTGAATAATCTCTTCTATTTAATGAAACTGTTATTAGTGGCGAATTTAATGATGAAGAATAATTTAAATATGATACTATTGTATTACTTCCATTTAAAATTTCCCCTGTTTCTTTATTAACTATTTTAGCGGCATCTATTGTAGTTGCTTTCAAACCATAAGCTCCATTTATTATAGTTACTTGTACATCTGTATAATCTGAAGATTCTAAACCATAATAAATTCCATCAGGAGAACCAAATGACTCTATTCTTATTGTATATACCCCTGTATTTAAAGTAGAATTGTTTCTTGTATTTATAGTAATTTTTGATAATATATTTGATACTCTTTCTGCTATATTAATTCTTGTAGTTCCATCTACTCTAGGATAATATATTGTATCATCTAAACTAAATGATATACCTAATAAACTATCAATTTCTAACTTATTATTATTACTATCATAAAAGGTAATTTTTATTCCCATTTGATTATTAAAATATTTTGTATCATATATTGTTCTTCCATTTACTGTTGATTGACTAAATACAGTATTTACATTTAATTTTAAATCTTGTCCTAAATATAATGTACTTTTATTAGCAGTAGCTGAAATGTCTATACTTGCATTTTGATTTGTATAAATACTATATTTAGATAATTCTCTACTTCTTCCCAAAACACTTATTAATGTTTGTTCATCTAAATCTTGTAATTCAATTAATAAGATATTATTTGCTGCATCTTCTGTTATTTCCGCTTCACTAAAATCCACCTGAATAATATAATTTTCATGTATTAAATCTTGGTTATCATTATAATATATTTCACTTGCAATACCCTCATTAAAATACTCATTAGTACTTCCCATTTTAATAAAATCTGATAACCTATATTGATATTTATTAGAATTTTCATCTTGTTGAGTAACAACATAATAATAATACTGGTTTGTAGCTAAATCAATCATAATAAATTTAGTATTTCTTTTATATACATATGGTCTTTCGAGACTATCTCTAGATATTAATACACGATTATATGTTAAATAATCATCATAATATTCACTTTCTGAAAAGTCATTTGAATATAAAGAATAATACATCGAAAACATACCCGAATCTGTTATATTTGTTTCTGTTGTTGAAAACAAATCGAACTCTTCTCCTGGAGATATTGCTGATTCATAAAACAGAGTCTGCTCTTCCTCCGCTTTTAAAGTAATAATAAAATCAATATATGAAATAATAAGCTCTAATTCTTCTCCTTCTTCTATTACTTGAACTCTTATTGTTATTGTTCCTAAATCATTGTCTGCTGTTATATTTTGTGAATGATATAATTGAAATTGTAAAGAAGGGGTAATGTTAGAATTGTCTGAATTGTATTGTGTTGCTCCTGTATATGTACCACCATCTTCTGTATAAAAACTTGTTGATCTATTAGTACTCCAACCATTTTTACCTGTTCTCATTGAAAATGCAAAAACTGTATTTGCCGTTTCTTCGTCTGGCGCAATAGCTTGTATTTCATCTGAATCCACTAAAGATATTTCTTCTGATAAACCCAACGAAAATCCTGAAATTATAAATTTAGTATTAGGTTTACCATGCCCCGTTAATGGCACTTCTTTTGTTCCAAAAGTAACAAATTTATTAGCTTTAAGAGTAAATTCAACCTCTTCAACATCTTGTCTTTCTCCTAATAACCAAATATAATATACATCTTCTTCTAATGTTGTTGGTATATATCCTGCTTTTATATATCCTTCATTATTATAATTGCTATAAAACCCATCTATATTAGTTTGGTGATTTGCTTCACATTTAGCTGTTACATAAACATTTGATGTAAAAGTACCTGCATTTGTAATTAAATCTCCATTTTGAAAATTATAATTATATAGACCTGTACTTGTTGCTGGATTCATCTTATTTGTAAATATTCCTAAAAATGTCATTCCATCAACCTCTCCTAGTCCTATACTTAAACCAGTTGTTGATACATTAACATTTTTTCCTTGATATATATAAATTCTATTATCTACATTTCTTACAGTAGCTCCTGTTGTTTCATTAATAGTAGCTACTGCTTTTGTTTCTACTCCATTTATATCTACAAGACTTGATAATTTTTGTAATATATTTGAACCATAATGCAAATATAAGCTAGTATTATTTTTTATTTTTAATTCTTCTATTATACTTAAAGTATATAAAGTGTCTTCAAAATCATTTGTTCTATCTGTTGTTCCTGATAATATAATAGAGGAATTATCTATTACAACTTCTGTTGCTCTTTGAATAGAAATATTATGTTGAGGATTATCTATAGTTCCATAATTTTTTATGTTTATAGTACTACCTCCTCCTGAACTTGAAGCATTTCCTGAACCAAAGATGCTTCCTGTTGTATTAAATACTGTATATCCTGTTGCATCAATATTTATAAAAATTCCTTCTGTTACACTAGGATATGTATAATCATACTCTTCTTCACCAGCAGCATTCGATTCTCCTCCTCCAAAAATAGTTCCTTTTATATATAAATTTGATTTGGTTAAATCCTCATTATCCTCTACTGCTTCATATCCAATATTAACATAAGCTGTTCCATATATTTGTGATGTATTTGCTCCTCCATATACATTACCATATATATTTCCACCTACTATATTTACACAACTAGATGAATTGTGTATATTTTCTATTCCTGTAACAGCTGCATTTCCTCCTCCAAATACACATCCACTATATGGGGAAACAGATTCATTATTTCCAATAGTAGGTTGTCCATCTACAGTTACATTTGTATTACCATTTACTATAGCTGTTACACCATTTCCACCTGCATATGCACTTCCTGAAATTGTTCCTCCTGAAATTCTTAAATATGTGTTTTGTTCTACTTCTCCTTCATTTCCCCCGCCATATACATTTTCAATAGTTCCACCATTTATAGTTACATTAGTATTTTCATCTATATTTGCTTGTTGTCCTCCACCATATACATTTTCAACAGTTCCACCATCTACAGTTACTACAGTATTCTTAGTTGAACCACCCTGATTATTACCCCCATAAACGTTATCAGCCTCACCTGATGATACATTAATATTACTAATTTCTACTTCACCATTTGTATTAGAGCCTCCATAAATATTGGTAACTATAGCACCTTCTAGGCTTATATTTGATTTACCTTCTAAATTTAGAGTAGTATCTTCTATAATATTAGATGTATATCCTCCTCCATATACATTTGTTGCCTGTCCATCTATTAAAAATATATTTGTTTCATTAATATCTGCGGATTGACCTCCTCCATATATATTATGTGTATGTGCATTTTCGCCATCTAAATTGATTGTAGATTTTCCATTTACAATTCCCTCATTTCCTCCTCCGATATATAGCCTGTGTAT
Organism: Clostridia bacterium; assembly: GCA_030539215.1. GTDB lineage: Bacteria > Bacillota > Clostridia > TANB77 > CAG-508 > CAG-452. The sequence continues at coordinate 6,110 of JAUNSM010000010.1, read as the reverse complement.
GGGTTCCACTACTTATGTCGATTTTCGTTTCTCCCTCTGTTTTTGCAACATTTCCTCCTCCATATATATTATAGTCAAAGTTTTTATCTATATTAATATTTGAAATTCCTGTTAATTTAGCTGTTTCACTATATCCGTGTAGTCCTTACACCTTCTCCTGCTCCATAAACATCTTTTATAATAGCTGTTCCAGAAATTTCTATATGAGTTTCTCCTATCATTTGTGCTAAAGAAGTTTTTTGTCTATAACCTGAATAACCTTTGCCCGCTCCATATATATTACCATTTACTTCTCCACCTGATATTTCAATATAAGAATCTCCATATAATGCACCACCATCATTAGCAATGGTATTATAATTTAAATATTCTGAATAGCCATATCCTCCTCCATATACATTACCATCTATATATCCTCCTGTTATTTTTATTTTAGTATATGTTTCCACTCCATATCCATAGTTTGCTTTATATGGATCAGTAGAGCTTGTATGATATCCAGTTGTTCCTCCACCACCTGCTCCATAAATAGCTTGAGTTATCGTTCCTCCTGAAATATTAATTTCAATTGTTCCATAAAAATACACATCACTTTTTTGTCTTCCTAAAGAAGCTCCATATAATTCTCCTACAGTACCTCCAGATACACTTATTTTTGTAGCACCAATAAATGTATTAGAAGGATAACCTGAAATTGTTCTATCAACTCCTATACTTCCTCCAAGTATTCTTCCTATTGTTCCACTTTTTACATCAATTTCACTATTTGCAAATATACTACCATCTGTTTGTCCTCCAACAAGCATACTAATATCATTTGTATATCCTGATGTTGTAGGTCTTTTTATATCTATTGTAATTTTTATCTTAAATGGATTTGAACTACTACCTGTTATATTATGAGAATTTTGATTTTCTCCGTGTATTTCTTGTTCCTGCAATAATTCTTGCATATGTTCCACTTTTTATTATTATATTTCCATTATTATTAAGTGTTTGTTGGTTATAATTTAAATAAGCTCCTACTATATGAAAATCTGGTGCAGTACCACTTGCTAATGCATATGTATCTCTCCCACTTGTAGCATAATTTTGCATATAAACTTGTTCACCCATTGTTAAATCATTTCCCTGAACATACATAAATGCTTGTCCAGTTCCTGTTGCACTTCCTATTAAAGATATATATTGAAATGCTGTATCAGCAGTAATAAATTTATCTCCTGATATAAGCAATCTGCCACTATAATCTACTCCCTGATAACAGCTTGTAATTGTTGCTCTTTTAGCATATGTTGTTGCTGTAGCATTATTTAAATAATCTGTACCAGTATAATCTCCTATAATTACAATAATATTTTGATTGGTCTGTTTTGAAGAGTCTAATTTTACATAAGCATTTGACATGTTTTTAAGCGCTGTGGCTGGAGTAAGTCCATTATTATTATTATTACCTCCATTAAATCTCACATATATAACTGTTCTATTCGGTAAATATGTAAAACTTATTTCTCTTGATAATGCTGAATTTGCAGTATTAGTTGCAATTAATTTATATTCCATTTCTGCTTCTAAATTTGTAAGTGTTAATGTATTTGCATTATTTATTTCGATATAGTCCATTCCGCTTAAATCAGTTTTATACCACTTATATGTATACTCTGATAAATCTACATGTCCTATTCCAGAACCAGCAAAATTAGCTGTAACACTATTGTTTTGTTGATTTATATTATATTCTAAATATAGTTCTAGTTTTTGCACTACAAAATGCACCATTCCATAATAAGTTCCATCTGAAATAATTACTACATAATCGTAATCTGTATATAATGATGGTTGTTGGGTAATAGTATTAACATTACTTCCTAAACTTGTATTTTCTACTCCATTAATATACCACTTATATGTAAATGTTGGTTGTTGAATATAATTACTTGTTGCAGATACTGTGTATTGTGGCTCATTAGAATCATCTAAACTTACATTCATTCTAGGTAAAAATGAATATGTACCATTTTGATATTCCCAACTTATATATCCATTATTTGAACTAAATGTATTAAAATTACCTATCATAGAAGATATATTAGGCATATGGGTACCTTTATTCATTCCTTGTGTATATCCTATATTAGTACTAGTATTACTTACACGATATTGATTACCAGTTGGTGTATTTCCTGTAGTATGTGTTGAAGTAAAGCTTTTTCCATTTGTACTATAATTAGAATAATAACTTGTCATAGTTAGTGTACCTGAATTTTCTCCATACCATAAAGTTGGAAAATTTGTTGTTGTATAATCTGCATTGCCTCTTAAATACCCAAAAATAGGTCCTGTAAATGAATAAGTGGAATTAATGCTTCCTGTGTATAAACAATTAGTAGGCCAAACAGGCTGTGAACGTATTGCTCCAATAATTCCTCCTACTGCATATTGTCCTGCGTAACTTCTTTGATCGTTTCTTAACCTATAATTTAAGGTTATATTTACATTTGAAAAACAATTTTCTATAGAATATCTATTATTACTGCCAGGGTCTGTTTCACTATTAGTAGTATTAGTAGCTAATCCTACTAATCCTCCCACAAAAAATTGAAAATCAGCAGTTCTAATTCGTGGATTACTACTACTCGTAATTGTACAATTATTTGCAATTACATTTGCTATAGTTGATAATCTATACATCTTACCTGAAACTATTCCAACATGAACTCCTCCACTAGTAGACTGTAAATTAGCATTATATGATAATACAATATTTATACTATCAAATTTAATATTTTTTATTATTGCACGTGAATTTCCTCCACCTATACTACCAAAAAATCCAAAAGCTTGTTTTGAAGTTGGAGATGCTGTTGGTGTAGTTATTGTTGCATTAGAAATAACATGTCCTCCACCATCAAAAGTTCCTCTAAAAGAACTATCGTTATCTCCAATTGGAGTCCATGCATTATTATTTAAATCTATATCAACAAGTAATTCAATATATTGCCCTGAAAAAGTATTTCCTGCATTTACTTGATTTCTTAAATAAACTAAATCTTCTGCACTTGTAATAAAATATGGTGAAGCTAATGTGCCTGAGCCATATTTAAATTCATCTGATGCAGAACTTCCATCCCATACGCTTGCTGTACTTGATAAAACAGCAGCTCTTAATAGAGGATTAGCTTCTAATAATATTGGCTCTGTTTCTTCAATATCTTCAGATAAAATTGCATATACTGAAAATTTTTGAGCTTCAAATAATAATTCATTTTCAGTAACCTCTACTTCTTTTATTTCTTCAACTGTATTTTCTTCTGTAATATGTAATACTTTATATTTTTGTGTTTCATTAAAATTTGTTATTTCTGAAATTGTTACTTTAACATTTTCATCAAAATGTTCAGGATTATATTCTTTTTCATTAGAAATTATCTTAATATTATATGCAATATTAAGTGTTGTATTTTCATTCATATATTCTTCAGAAGCTTTAGAAACTTCCTCCAGATTAGCATGTTCTACAAAAATATATGCATCTTGTGGCATATATCCTTGTATTTTTATTAATGTATCATCTATAGTTTTTTCTATAATTTTATTATATAAAATATCTTCTGATATTTCTTTTTTATCATATTTAACTTGAAGTTGCATTTGTTTTTTGTCTATTTCTTCTTCTGTTAAATAAATTATATCTCCTCCGAATTTTCTCAACAATATTTGCTTCTATTTCTGTTATTGTATTTTTTGCTGTTATATTTTTTGGTTGCTCTTCTTGTATTTGATTTTGTTTTTCTGTTTGTTCATTTGTTTGTTCTTTTACTTCTGTTTTTGTTTGTACATTTACTTGCTCATCTAATTGTATCGACTTTGACTCAATCAAATATTTACTAGCTAATTTCTCATTTATTGTTTCTGGTAATATTATATGATATCCACCTTCTGTATCCTCTATAGCTTGTAAAATAATTGTTTCATCTTTTAATATCCCATCAAAATCACTTACAATAACTTCAATTTCTTTAATATTATTAGCTTTAGAAAATTCAAAAGCGAGAATTTCTATTATTATCATTATTATTATAAATATTAATATAGCAATTCTTTTTTTATTTAATTTTCTCATTTGTCCTTCTCCATACTATTTATTCATTAAAATTTTTTGAAATTCTAATAATTCTTCTATTTCTTCAATATTAATTTGATTTTTAATTATATAATAATTTGTCTCTATTTTTTCAAGTGTCTCTATAAGTCTTTCTAAATTGTTTTCATCTAAATCTTCTGTTGTTATGTTTATATTTAAAAGATTATATCTATCTTTAATAATTAATGCAATATCTTTATTATCCGAAATTGTAATATTATCTAAAATTGTAAAATATGACCAATTAACATCTTGTTCTAGTTCTTTAATCATTTTCTCTATTTCTTCATCTAGCATTCCATTTTTATTATCTCTAATATAAGTAAACAGATATTTATAAAAAGAACTAGCTAAATATAAAACTTCTTTTAAATGTGTATTGTCATTTACTTGTGTTGTTATTTTATTATATATTTTATTATTATCTAAATCTTTATATAACTGTTTTAATTCAAGAATCAATTCATCTTGTTTTGCTATAACTTCATCAGTTGAACTTTTAAATATTCTTTTATTACCTATTTGTTTACTTAAACTTATCAATTTTTGTTCGTTTTTTGATATTTGTTTTTTTGTTTGATTATATATTTTCTTATATTGATTTTTTTCTTCATATATCTTTTTTATATCATCTATTATAAATTTATATTTAATATAAATACTATATTCTTCTACAATATTTAATAATTTAATTAAATTTATATTAATTTCATTCATTTCATTTTTATCCGCTTTTTCTAATGTATCAGCTGAAACAAATTTTAAATAATTGTTTTTCATTGCAGTTTTTGAATACTCTTTTATGTTTAATTCGCCATTAAGTAAATTATTTATTATAATAGCTTTATCTTCTTTTTGTTTTTCTAAATATTGTCTTTTTAAATTTAAATATCTATCTATAATTTGTTCTGATGTAAATTCTTTTAATAATTCTTCTTTTTGTTTGATATAATACTTATCAATAACTTTTTCATGTTTTAAATATAAATATCTAAAATTTAATTCAATATGTGTAATAATATTAGGACATTTCCAATATATTTCTTCAAATTTTGCTTTAATTTTTTTAGAATTTATATCTCCATTTTTTAATTCCCATAAAAAAGTATCTATATATTCTTTTGCGTAATTACTATATATAAAATCTTTTTCTTCTAAATTTATTCCTACTTCTTCAAACTTATTTAATATGTTTTTTATATTTTCATTAACTATCTCTATATTTTTTTTGTAATAATATGTTAAATTTTGTATTAATTTATCTAAATCCATTTTTTCATAAGAAGTTTTTATATCATTTAATAAATATAAAATACCTTCATAATATTTTAACTCTATTTGTGATTTGTTTATATCTTTATTTTCTTTTATATTTTTTAATTTATTGTATCTTTTTTCAATTTCTTTTAATATTAATCTATCATATTCACTAAATTCTTTAATTAATTCATTAATCTTTTCAATATAACTTTTTATATTTTTTTTATTGTTTTGGGGTAATGTTGCTAAAACTTCTTGATTAGCACTAATTTTAGTTTTAATTTCCTCTAATTTATTCATTTTCATCCCTCATTTTCTCAGCATTTTTAATTTCTTTATTTAAAAAACTAAGAAATACCTTATTTATATTATATAATTCGATTAATTCTTTTGAGGATAATTTTCTTAAATCTCTTTCCATGTCTTCTCCTCTCACTTTATTTCTTTAAATATATTTTGCCTATTATAATTTAAATTATAACATAAAAAAACTAATAAGCAAGTACTTTTAGGGTAATTTCATTTATTATCACATAATTGTAATATTTAATGAAATTACCCTAATAGTTTTAATCTTTATTTCTATCTATTTACATGTTGCATTTTTTTCAGCAGTTGTCTATTTTTTTTATGGTTATTATATAATTCGTATGCACGGGAATTTGACACTTTTATAACTTCAAAATTAATACAAGCATTGAGAATG
>JAUNSM010000009.1 GCA_030539215.1 Clostridia bacterium | reverse complement strand
TACAGCTGTATTGTAGCCTTTTTATCTTCAAAAAAGTGTCAAATTCAGGATTATACAAAAACAAAATTAAAATTGCAATAGTTTTTTAAAAAAGGTTTTCTCTTTTTTACCCCCAAGAGACCAGAGGCCTCTTGGAGTGGCCTTTTACGCTCCCAAGCTTGAGATCGTGTGCGGATTATTCACACCGTTCGTTCCTGTGCATGTCTCGATTTGGATATTAGACCCTAGAGAAACTACGGCACGCAAGCGGTAGTCATAAGTGCGAGAGTAGCTGTTCGAATAGAACACGTAATAACCGTTAACATAGCTGTCAGCATAGCGCAACCCAAAGCTCGCATAGGGTGAATTGCAAAGAACATAACGCGAGGCCACCCAATATCTGTTCGAGGTTTGTAACACTGACGCTGCTTTCGCGTCATAATTTGTTGAGTTAAATGAAACACTAGCATAATATGTTTGAGTTACTGTTAGTCCTTTTGTATTTGCTTGACCTCTTGCATTACTTCCTGTGTTTGTATCTATTTGTGCTGGATTTCCGTCATCTATTCCATCTGCTTTTAGTCTTTCCTTTATTGTTTCTTCTGGTTCTTTATCTATATTTATTCCTGATTTGTTTTCTTGTGCATATAGATTCGGATAATAACTATAATTTCCTTCATATGTGTATGTGTCACCATATTTTACATCCTTTTCTCCAATTGTTCTTTTATATCCGTTTCTCGCTGTTATTCCAGCTGGCGTCATGTGATATTCTATATCATTTAAATTTATACTTCTTGCTTCTACTCCTAATGTGCTATTACTATATAATACTTTACATATGTCATGCATTAAATATACTCCATTATTATATCCTTGGGCTCCTCCAAAATATACCGTTCCTGTTGTTGGTGTGCTTACTAAATCTATTGTTCCGTCTGGGTGTATGTTTAATATCTGCCATTTTAATCCTGTATATGTGGATTGGCTTAAGTCTTGGGTTGCACTTGTATATCCTGAATATGCGTTTACTTCTGTGTTTAATTCTTCTAATGCTGTGTTTGATGGTGCTGTTGGTGTGTAATTTACATAGTCTCCTATTTGTAGTCCTGGCCTTGATACTGGAATAGAAATGCTTCCATCTTCTTTTACTATTATTTGACTACCTTCTATTTCTATTGTGTATGTTCCGTCTCTATTGTCTGTTACTTCTCCTGCTCCTAATTTTTCTATTAAATATTCTTTTAAACTACCTGTTTCTCCTATGTATTCTTGTGCATTATAATATGTAAGTAATGTTTCTATTCGCTTTTCTGCCTCTTTTTGTTTTGATTTTATTGTAGCATCTTGTGCTGTACCTATTAATCCTCCGTTTATTGCTACTGTTATGCCTACTCCTACTAATATTAACATTACTATTATTGTTATTACTAGCACCACTAGTGTGATTCCATGATTTTTTTCCATTTTTTTCTCTCCTTTTTCTTTGGTTTTGCAATTGCTGTGATTACGGGTCGCCGAGGGCGGCGACACCCTACGTTTTTTTGCAATGTATTTGTTACTGTAAATGTCAATATTTTTTGTAGGGGTGAACTGTGTTCGCCCCCTACATTTTGCTGGATTTGAGGGTCGCCGAGGGCGGCGACACCCTACATTTTTTTGCAATATGTTTGTTGCTTTTTTCTGTTTTTATTTTATATGAAGATTTTGTTTTTGTAAATAGTTTTTCTGTTTTTTTAAATAAATTCTTGCCATACTAAATTTGCAAAATCTATTCCTTTATTTGTTAATTTTATATTGTCTTCTTCTATTTCTATTAATCCTTCTTTTACTAATTTGTTTAGTTCTTCTCTATAAATATAAATTGGATTATTCACAAATTTTTGTTTAAATTTAGAAATTTTTACTCCTTCTATTTTTCTTAATCCGAGTAACATATATTCTTTTTGTTTTGATTCATCATTTTGTATTTCATTTATTTTTTTATTATTGCTATTTTTTATATAACTTTCTAATTCTTCTTCATTAGAACACCTAATATTATTAAAATATGAATGTGCAGCAAGTCCAAAGCCTAAATATTCTTCTTGGTTCCAACAAGATACATTATGTTTTGATTCATAACCGCATTTTGCAAAATTTGATATTTCATAATGTATATATTCACATTCTTGTAATTTATTTTTTGTATTCCAATACATATCTCTTTCTAACTTTTCATTAGGCAATTCTATTTCTTTGTTTTTTACTTTTTTTTCTAATTTCGTTCCTTCTTCTAATATTAATGAATATACCGAAATATGCTCTGGCTCTAGTTTTATAACTTCTCTTACTGATTGTTTTAGTATTTCTATTGTTTGATTTGGCAATCCTAACATTAAATCTATATTTATATTCTTAAATCCAATTTTTCTTGCTAATTTATATGTTTCTAAAAATTGTTTATATGTATGAATTCTACCTATTGTGTTTAATATTTCATCATCTGTTGATTGTAATCCTATACTTAATCTGTTAATTCCTAATTTGTAATAAGTTTTTAATTTCTGCTCATCTACAGTTCCTGGGTTTATTTCTATTGTAAACTCTACATCTTTGTCTATATTAAATTTTTTATTAATTACACCTATAATCTGTTTTATATATTTAATATCTATATATGATGGCGTTCCTCCACCAATATATATTGTTTTTATTTTACATTCTTCTACATTTTTTTGATTAGTAATTTCTTTTTTTAGTGCTTCTATATATTGGCTAATCAAATTTTCTTTGTTATTAAAAGATATAAAATCACAATAATAACATTTTTTTATACAAAATGGTATATGTACATATATTCCTATATTCTTCATTCTTTTATTCCTCTTTTTACTATTTTGTCTAATCTATGATATACTCCTGATTTTCCTATTGGAACTGAAAGCATTTTACCAAGTTCTTCATATGTAGCATCTGGATTTTCTACTCTTAAATTTGCTAATTCTTTTAAGGCTTCTGGTAGTTTATTAAATTCTGAGGTTTCTTTTAAAACTTTTATTGCCTCTATTTGTTTTACTGAAGCATTAATTGTTTTGTTTAAATTTGCAGTTTCACAATTTACTATTCTGTTTATATTATTTCTGGTTTCTTTCATTACTCTAATTTCTTCAAATTTTATAACAGCCTTATTAGCTCCCATTATAGCTAAAAACTTAGATATTTCTTCTCCTTCTTTTAAATATAACATGTATTGAGAATCTTTTATAATAGATTTTATTTCTATTCCAAAGCTATTTATTATTTGTTTAATTTCATTTGCCTTTTTTTTAGACTTAAATAATATTTCCAAATGATATTCTTTATTTGGGTCATTTATAAAACCTTTTTTTATAAATGCTTCTCTAATTAATACTCGCGCTAATTGTTCATCTTGAGTTAAATTACTACTTGTATCCCACATTTTTAAATTGATTAATTCTTCTCTTAATTCTGTTGAAAATGACATATTAATTCTCCTCTTTTTTACATATTACAATTCTATCATTTCCTGCTAAATCTTTTTTTGAGTATATATTGTTGTATTTTTTTGTGTTTTTTATTAATTTTATTATTTGTTCTTTTTGATCATATCCAATTTCTAAACATAAATATCCATCATCTACTAAATATTTATATGCTTCTTTTATTATTTTTTTATAAATATCTAATCCTTGTGCTCCTCCATCTAATGCTATTAGCGGTTCTTTTTGAACTTGCTTTTCTAATGTATATATAACTGATGTTTTTATATATGGTGGATTTGATACAATTATATCAAATTTATTTTGTTCATTTATTTCAGAAAATAAATTTGATTTAATAATTTTTATTCTACTTGATTCTACTGGCAAAATATTGTTTATATAATTTACTTTTGCAACTTTTAATGCCTTATTGCTTATATCTAATAAAGTTACTTTAGCATTTTGTACATATTTTGCAATTGAAATACCAATTGCACCACTTCCTGTACATAAATCTAATACTTTATTTTTTTGTTCTACTTTTATTATATTTAATACTTCTTCTACCAAGATTTCTGTATCTGGTCTTGGAATTAAAACATCTTCATTTACTAAAAATGATAGCCCCATAAATTCCTGTCTTTGTGTTATATATTGAATAGGCTCATTGTTTTTTATCCTAGTAATATAGCTATTATATTTATTTATAACTTTTTCTGTTAATTCTTCTTGTTCATGTGTTATTAAATATTCTTTATTTTTATTTAATGCATAAGATAACAATATTTTCGTTTTTAAAATAGCCTCATCTATATTGTTTTCTCTTAAAATTTTTATTCCATGTTCTAAACTTTGCTTTATATTCATAAATTATTCTTTCTTAATTTTTGTTGATTATTTATATAATATTAACACAAAAAAAAGGTAAATGCAATTTACCTTTAAAATTATAATACCCCCGCTTTAGCCGTAGTCAAAAGAAATTTTAAGGACCTGCTCTTACACAGGTGGGTGCCTACCTAAATATTCAAGGGCTTCTTACTACTAAATAAAGTGTAAGCTTGCACGCCATATTTATGAGAATCGGCTCCCTACTCCTCTTTGTTGGTTCTAAAATTTCAGTCCTTACGCACTATGCAGGGAAAATTATTAACTTATCTTGTTTATATATTATCATATGCTTAATTTATTTACAATGACATTAATTTTTTAAATAAAATATATTTTAATTATCATTCTTTATTAACCTTTGTTTTGCTCTCTTTTTCAAATTAATTCATGTACTTATATTGTTTGCTTTTTTTCATTTTTAATGCTATACTAAATGAAATTTTGTAAAAAAAAATATGACAAATTTTGACAAATTAAATTATATATTTTACTATAATTATTTTTAAATTTCAAACAAAGGAGGCGAAATTACTTTCGCCTCCAATTTGTGGGGTTATTCAGGTTGTTGATATCTTACGCAGGGACAGTTCTTGTTAAAACATGTTTTGCCCTTTTGCTTCTTTCGGCATCTACTATATCTCGCACAAAGAAGATATTGTTTTGCCGTTTTTGTTTCCCGATTTTTTGCCTTCTTGATTGTCGCTAACATAATAGCACCCCTTCTTCATAATTAATAGCTATCTAGCTATCAATTGTATTTTAACATATTTTTCTTTGTTTTAAAAGCCTTTTTGCAGAAATTTGCACAGTAACTGTTTTTTGCTATTTTACTTTTTCTTTTATTTTGACTAATATGTTTAATGCATCTATTGGTGTAAGTTCATTTAAATTTATTTTATCAATTTCATGTGCAATTTCTGCTAATTTATAGTTATACATATCTAATTGTCCTGTTGCTATTTTTTTATTTTCTTTTTCTTGGTTTTTCTTTCCAAGAATGCTTTTTCTTTCTAAAGTTCTTAATATTTCATTTGACCTTTTAACTACATCTTGTGGTACTCCAGCAAGTTTTGCAACATGTACTCCATAACTTTCATCTGTACCACCGTTCTACTATTTTTCTTAAAAATATTATGTCTTCTCCTTTTTCTTTTACTGCTATTGAATAGTTTTTTACTCCTCCTATTTGCTCTTCTAATTCAGTTAGTTCATGATAATGTGTTGCAAATAAAGTTTTTGCTCCACATTTTTCTGTGTTTGAAATATATTCAACTACTGCCCATGCAATTGAAAGCCCATCATATGTGGATGTTCCTCTTCCTATTTCATCTAAAATTATAAGACTTTGCTCAGTTGCTTCTTTTAATATTTCTGCTACTTCCATCATTTCTACCATAAATGTACTTTGTCCCATGCTTAAATCGTCTGAAGCACCTACTCTTGTAAATATTTTATCTACAACTCCAATATTTGCTTTGCTTGCAGGTACAAAACTTCCGTATTTGTGCCATTAATGTAATTAATGCAACTTGTCTCATATATGTAGATTTACCTGCCATATTAGGTCCAGTTATTATTGATAATCTATCATTTTGCTTATCTAAATATGTATCGTTTTGTATAAAACTTCCTGTTGGCAACATTTTTTCTATAACAGGATGTCTTCCATCTTTTATATTTATTATACCACTATTATCTACAATTGGTTTTGTATAGTTTAAATCTTCTGCAACAATTGCAAATGAAACAAGTACATCTACTATAGAAACTATATTTGATGCTTTTTGTAGCCTTTCTATATTTGATGCTATTTTAGTTCTAATTTCTAAAAATAATTTGTATTCTAAATCAACAACTTTTTCTTCTGCTCCTAATATTTTACTTTCTAATTCATTTAATTCTTTTGTTATATATCTTTCACAATTTGCAAGAGTTTGTTTCCTAATATATCTTTCTGGAACTAAATTTAAATATGATTTTGTTACTTCAAAAAAATATCCAAATATTTTGTTAAATCCAACTTTTAAATTTTTTATTCCTGTTGTTTCTTTCTCTGTTGTTTCTAACTGAATTAACCAATTTTTTCCTTCTATTGTAGCGTTTTTCAACTCATCTATTTCTGCATTATATCCTAATTTTATTATTCCTCCTTCTGTTATTGTAATAGGAGGTTCTTCTGTTATTGCTTTCTCTATTAAATTATATATATCTGTTAATTCATCCAAACTTATATATAAATTTTGTAATAATTCAGATTTGCTAACAGCTAAAACTTTTTTTAAAGCTGGTAATTGTTTTAATGAATTTTTTAGTGCTATTAAATCTCTTGCATTAGTGTTTCCATATGCTATTTTTCCTACTAACCTTTCTATATCATATATGCATTTTAAACTATCAATTATATCTCCTCTAAATATTAAATTGTTTTTTAATTCTTCTACAGAATTTAACCTTTTATTGATTTGTGCAATATTTATTAATGGTTCATTTATCCATTTTCTTAAAAGCCTCCCCCCCATAGAGGTATATGTTTTATCTAATACCCAAAGAAGAGTTCCTTTTTTAGTTTTATCATTCATTTTTTCTGTTAACTCTAAATTTCTTCTTGCAGTACAATTTAAAGACATATATTGGGTTGTTGAATAAATTTTTATTAAATTAATATGTTCTAATTTTATTTTTTGTGTTTGATTTAAATAATTTAATAATCCATTTATTGCAGGTACACAAATATCATTTTCATTTATATTTTCAATTTCTTTTTCATTATCATTTACAATTGTATAATTTTGTAATAAATTATCTGCATTATAATTAAACATTTCTTCTTCAAAACAGTTAACATATGTTTGAAACCTTAATTTTATTTCATCAATTTCTTGTCTACATGTAAATAACATTTTATTTACAATTATTTCTGCTGGATTGTATTTTGCAAGTTCATCTAAAACATGTACAAAATTATTATCCATTTCAATTTTTGTTGACAAAAATGTACCTGTTGTAACATCACAAACTGCAAGTCCAAAATAAATTCCTTTTTTATATATTGACATTATATAATTATTCTTTTTTTCATCTAACATATTAGCTTCTATTACTGTGCCTGGTGTTACTACTCTTACAACATCTCTCTTTACTATGCCTTTTGCGGATTTTGGATCTTCTAATTGTTCACATATTGCAACTTTATATCCTTTTTCTATAAGTTTTGCAATGTAACCTTCTGCTGCATGATATGGCACACCACACATTGGAGCTTTTTCTTCTTGTCCGCAATCTCTTCTGGTTAGTGTTATTTCTAATTCTCTAGATGCAGTTTTTGCATCTTCAAAAAACATTTCATAAAAATCTCCAAGTCTATAAAAAACAATACAGTCTTTATATTCTTCTTTAATTTGAAAATAGTGTTTCATCATGGGTGAAAATTCTGCCATCTTATATTTCTCCTTTTAAATACCATTTATGTTCAGATATTATTTTTACATTTATAATTTGTCCTATTAAATCTTGATTGCCACCAAATATTACTACTTTATTAGTATCTGTTCTTCCTGTTAGCATTTTCTCATTATTTTTACTATATCCTTCTACTAATATTTTTTTAGTTGTTCCTATATATTTTTTATTGTTTTCTTCTACCTTTTCTTCATATGATTTTTTTAATCTTTCAAACCTTTTATGCTTTATTTCTTCTGGTATTTGATTTCTCATTTTATCAGCAATTGTACCTACTCTTCTTGAATAAATAAACATATATATTTGTTCAAAATTAATTTTTTTTACAATATCTAATGTGTCTTCAAAATCTTTTTCCGTTTCTCCTGGAAATCCAACTATTATATCTGTTGAAAATACTGCTTCTGGAATACTCCTTTTTATTTTTGAAATAAGTTCTAAATATTGCTCTTTCGTATATTTTCTATTCATTTTTTTTAATATTTCTGTACTTCCTGCTTGTAGTGGTATATGTATTAATTTTGACACTTTTTTGCTTTGCTTTATTGCATTTATTACATCATCTGTAAAGTCTTTGGGGTGTGGAGAAATAAATTTTATAATCTCTATTCCTTCTATTTTGTCTACTTGTTTAAGAAGTGTAGCAAAATTGTAATTTTCTCCTCCATTATACGAATTAACATTTTGACCTAAAAGAGTTATTTCTTTATATCCTTCCATTGCTAATTGATTAATTTCTTTTAATATATCTTCTGGTTTTCTACTTCGCTCTCTTCCTCTTACATATGGAACTATACAATAACTGCAAAAATTATCACATCCATACATTATTGTTACTGATGCTCTTTTATTATCATTTCTTTTTACTGGTATTCCTTCATAAATTTCTCCTAAAATATCAATTACATCTTTTACTTTTTCTTTATTTTTAATTGTTTTATATAAATCTTGAGGTATTTTATAAAGAGTATGTGTTCCAAAAATTATGTCTACAAAAGGATAGCTCCTTTTCATTTTTTTAGTTATATGTTCTTCTTGCATCATGCATCCACCAATTGCAATTATTATATCTCTATTTTCTTTTATTTTTTTTAGCTCACCAAGTTTTCCAAATAATTTTTCTTCCGCGTTTTCCCTAACACAACATGTATTTATAATATAAATATCAGCACTATTAAAGCTCTCTGATTTTGTATATGACATTTGTTCTATCATACCAACTAATTTTTCTGAATCATTTTCATTTAACTGACATCCCATTGTTAATATTGAATATTTGAGGTTTTTATCTTTGTTTATTTTGTTTATCTTTTCTATATATTTTTTTTGTTCTTTTATTGCTTCTGATAGCATTTATTTCTTCTCCTTAATTAATATAATTTATCTTAAATGTTGCTTTTTATTTAACCCTTTAGGCTTTGTATCTAGTTTTGGAAGGTTTAATTCTGCTACTGGTTTAACTAATGGATTTGGAAATTTTTTTTCAGAATTAACCTGTTTTAGTATTCTAGTCATTCTATTTAAAAATTGATTAACATTACTTTGTTTCAATACTAAAAGTTTAGTTTCATCCCAATTTATTCCTTTTATTTTACATTCACTTTTTAAAAATTCTACTAACATATTTGTTACGTTTTCATGTTCATTATTTGCTATTACAATAAAATCATTATCGTCAAGAGCTTGTGAAAACATACTGCTGTCATTTAAATCATTTCCAAGGTATATACAAGAGTCTAAATGTAGCATCTTTTTTATATCATTAGAAACTGAACCTTTTGTATGAGTTCCGTGTAAAATCTAATCTATAATTATTTTTTGATTTAACAGGAAATGAAGTTACTCCAATATGTGTTTTATATCCTTTTATACTTTCTCGTATATATTTATTTAAATTATCAATTAACTCATGTGAACCTGTTAACGTGATTTTTGTAATATCATCATATTGACTTAAATCTGTAATATCCTCTGTAAATACTGTCCCTTTTGAATTTTTATAATATTCTTTTACTTCTGGTGAAGAATGTGCAAATATATTTTCACCATTTGCTAATCTAATATTTTTAGGTGTGCCCCCTAATTCTATAAATTTATCTATTACCTTTTTTGAAACATCTTTATCCATTATACTTTTGAACAGTATTTGGTTGTTTTTCACACTTAAACACATTCCTCCATTATCACCTATTATATAGTCAAAATAATTAAGAGGTATATTTTCATCTTCCAAACAATTAATCATATCTGATATTGTTCTTCCACTATTTGCTATAATATGTATATTAAACCCTAAATCTTTAGTTTTTAATTGTTCTAGTATTGCTTTTAATTCTTGATTCAAAAGCAATGTTCCATCTTTATCTGTTATTATCCCAAATTTTTTTATATCTTTTCTTCTTATAGTTTTTATAAAATGACTGAAAAATCTTAAATTACTATATTCATCCATATAAATTCCTCTTTCATTTTTCCTTTTACAAGACATTATTATTTACGTAATTTTACAATAATATCCATTAATTCTTTAGTTAATTCATCTATTAATTCTTTGTTATTTATATCTTTTTTATGTTTTGAATAATCTATTGGTTTTCCAATATTTATATTTACTTTTTTAAATAATTTAAAATCTCCTCTAATTCCTACTGGTATAATTGGCACATTTGCTTTTATTGCAAGTTTTACTGCACCATCTTTTGGTTTTATTTTCTTTAACATTCCATTCCTTGTACCTTCTGGAAATATCATGAGCAATTCGTTGTTTTTTAAAAGCTTTAATGATATTTTTACACTTTCTATAGCTGTTTTATCTCTTTTTACAGGAAATATTCCAAATAAATTAGCTATAAAACAAAGGAACTTATTCTTAAATAATTCTTCTTTTGCTAATGTATATATTTTTCTTTTTGAATTTGCAATTATTACAGCTGAATCTAATGCATGAACATGATTTGGACATATTATTGCTGCTGTGTTTTTTGGTAAGTTTTCTTTTCCTTGAATTTTAGGTCTGTACATTATTAGTGATGCTATTTTAAATAAAAATTTTATTATTATTCTACAAATGTTTTTCATTTTATTTCTCCTGCTTGTTTAATAATTTCTATTACTTTTTTTACTACTTCATCTATGGTTAAATTTGTTGTATCAATTAATATACTATCTTTTGCCATTTTTAATGAACCTATTTCTTTATTCTTGTCGTTTTCATCTCTTTTTTTTATGTTTTCTAAAACTTCTTTATAGGTCATTTTTATGTTTTTTTCCTGGTTTTCTTTATATCTTCTTTTTGCTCTTTGTTCTAAAGTGGCATCTAAATATATTTTTACATCTGCATTTGGAAAAACATATGTGCAAATATCTCTTCCCTCCATTATTATATTTTTTCCTTGTGCAAATTTTCTTTGTAACTCTACCATTATTAATCTTACTTCTTTTATTGAAGAAACGGGTGACACTATTTTTGTTACTTCTTTTAAACGAATATCTTTAGTAACATCTTTTCCATTTAAAAATACAATATCACCATCTTGTTTGTTTTGTATATCTATTTGTATATTTTTAGCTATATTTATTATTTTTTTTTTATCATTTAATAATACTTTTTGATTTAATACCTCTAAAGCAACACACCTATATGTACTTCCTGTATCAATATTAATTAGTCCTAACTCATTAGCTATTCTTTTAGCAATTGTTCCTTTTCCACTTCCTGCAGGTCCATCTATTCCTACTATAAAACTCATTTTTTGTTATCTCCTTTTATTTAACTATCTTTCTCTGGAATATATATTCCTTTTGCTATTATATCAATTGTTGCAATATTCATTGCTGTAAGATTTTCTATTTCTTTTTTACATTTCTTTTTAAATGCTCGTAATTCATTTACTAAATTATAACCATATACAATTATTACTTCTATATATAAAGATATATCTTCCCCATCTTCTATTTTATCAATTCTAACTCTATTTATCTTATGTATTGAATTTGTTTTTTTTGCTAAATATTCTATAATTTGCCTAAATACCGTATCTGATATTTTAAAATTTCCCAAATAGCTAAAGGTTGGTCTTATTATTGATTTTTCTGAAATATATGGTTTTAAATTTTTACCTTTTGATTTGAATATTTGAAGCGGATCTAATATAAATCCAGAAAAATCTTTTTTTATTTCAAATGTTGGTACAGGTATTACATGTTTTCCTTGTGTTTGTCTAATTCTTTTTGCTTCACTCATTTCTTCTTCTGTAGCAACATCTGTTATGTATACTGTTTCTATCAGTTCTGGTAATCCCAAATTTTTTCTTATTTTTTCTATCATATTATCAGATGTACCTAATATTAATATACTTTCTGGCTTAAACTTCCTAAAAGCTTTTTTTATTTCTTCTGCTTCTTCTGGATTAATAAATAAAGCTTTTTTTACTGTTTCTATTTTAGTAGTTGCTTTTTTTGCAGATGTTCCTGCTATTACTTCATTATCTTTAATTAATAATCCATCATCAATAATATAATTTACATTTTTTTCTACTGCTACCATTTGTGCTCTATAACTTTTTCCTGTTCCAGAAGGTCCTACAAAAGCATATGTTTTTATTTTACTTTCTAATAGTTTATCTATAATCATATTTTCACTCCAAAATAATTTTAGTAAATTATATCATTTATATTTGGTTTTGTAAAATATTTTCATTTTAATGTGTTGTAATTACTCAAAAAAATATAGTGTGATTTTACAATATTTCTTATAATAACACACCATGTTTTTTGTTTATTCTCAAACATCTTGCTCAGTATTTTCTTTTGGTTATTTTTCTAATGTTTCTTCTGCTTGTTTTTTTGCTTCTTCCTTCCATTTTTGTACATCTGGTGCCCCCTCTGTAGTTTTTTTATCAAGCTTTTTTAATTCTTCTTTATTAAGTGTTTTTCTAAAATTATTTATATAATCACTTGCTTCTCCATATATTCTTTTAAAAGCTTTAAAATGTACTTTTTTTTCTTTAAAATCTTCAACTGCTTCATATGATTCCCATGTCGTATGAAGTTTTCCTAAAATTTCACTTATATATCTTTTTAATTCTATTATGTTATTATCTTTGATTTCTTTAATAAAATCCTGAAGTTCTTCTAGTTTTTCACACTTTCTTTGCATTCTATCATTATGCATTCCTACTCTTGTTGTATACAAAAACATTGAAGATTTAATTTCATATTTATTATTATTGCCTTCAGTTTTTTGCAGTGTATTTAATTTTTTTTCTTCTTCAGGAGTTATTAATTTTTTCTCACGAGCTTTTTTTATTAACTTTTTTTCATCATTTCTTGAAGCATAATCAATAGCTATTCTTTTAGCCATTTTTTCTCTGAATGTCAAATTTTTTAATCTTTTTGGAGATTTTTCTACCTCTTTTATAACTTTGAAAACTATATTAAAATATTCTTTGTTTTGTGCAAATAATTTTCTAGTATGTCCGACTATTTTACTATCAACTTTTAATGTCTCTATATCATCAAATACTCCACTTTCTTTATGTGTATTTTTTTCCTCTTGTTCGTAATTAGGTTCTATTTCAGATATTATTTCATCAACAACACCTGATGCCAATAAAATATTTGTATAATGATTAACTAATTTGTTTACAGTTTTTTCTAATAATTTATTGTCCTCTACTGTTTTTTTTGCTTTTGGTAAAACTGTTTCTTGAGTATACCCAATTAAATCATACATCAAATCTCCCATTTTTTCAGACATACAAGGATGATCCATTCCTTTAGAATTTTCAATAAAATCATCCATAAATATTTTTTCTATTTCTCTAGCTAATTTTCCACCACTAGTATCTTGGCTCATTAAACTGTCTAAATCAGTTGCACAAGAATAAAGCATCATTTGCGTTGCTTTTCCCAAATTTACTGATTTTGATATTGTATGTAATTTAGTAGCTATTTGTGATGTCACTGTATTAAACTCAGTAACATTATTAAAATCTATAGTTCTTAATATTTCTAGTTGTTCACAACATTCATTTAATTTTTTTTCAGTTTTTTCTAAGTTCATAGAACTTACAGGAAAATTCTCAATTAAATTTTCTACCTTTTCAAATGTTCTTTTAACAACATCTAAAGAATAGTCTTTATCTTGACTTAATAATTCATTAATCTTTTTATCATTTAACCCAATATCATTTAATATTGTTTTTAATTCAAGATCTAATTTTCTAGGATTTAATATTTTTTCCCTGAATCCATCTGCTAAATCTTGTCCCACATAAGAAATTTTATCAATTATTCTAAATGCCGCTCCTTCAAATGTTCCCGGAATCTGTTTTCTTTCTTCACCTTTATATGCCAAACCTTTTATTAAATCATTTAAAGAATCTTGCGGAGTTTTTTCATAATTTACTGGTACTTCAAACTCCTCTTTTTCTCCATTGTGGCATTGTATTCCATCTAAAACATCTGGAAAAACATATATATCTTCTATATAATTTAATAATAATCTTCCTTGTAAATTATGTGAATAAGTACCAAGATCGTATTTTGATGCTAGATCTTGAAATAATTTTTCTCCATCATGTCCAAAAGCAGTGTGTCCAACATCATGTCCTAAAGCAATAGCCATTCCTAATTCTTTATTTAATTTTAATTTTGAACAATATTCTAGCATTAATCCTGCAGCAGATACACTATGCATCATTCTTTTTATTGTTTTATCAGAATTAATACTGTTTGAATAATGTGCCATTGTTTTATTTAACAATCTTTTAAAAGCTTTTGATTCAGTAATTGATAAAATACTTTGAATTAATTCTTCTTTAGATCTTGTTGCAGCATAAGGATTCATTACTTCTATTTCACGTTTTATTTGTTCTTGTTCTTTAGGGTCTTTAATTACATTTAATAAAAGATATTTATATTTAAGTTTTCTAATATATCTTTCTTTCGTTTCATAATTTTTTACTCCACTTATTGTTCTTTGTTTCATAATAAAATACCCCTTTTTATAATATATTATTAGATATTTTTATATTTCATATGTTAACATAATTTTATAAAAAAGTCAATAATTCATATTTTTTCAAGAATTATTAATGTATCAAAATAATTTTTATTTTTCGCATTTATTTTCATAGTACAAACAAAATCAACAAAAAACCCAGCAAATTTTTACTGGATTTTTGTTTTAGAAAATTATTATATTATAATTCCCTATTTTATCATTATATATTAACTTTGCTCATTTTCAGTATTTACTTGTTTGCAAAAATCTTCATATTCTTGTTTGAATTTATCATCTTTAATTTTTAAATTATTATCTTCTCTTAATTTAATTAATGCTTTGTGTTTAAGATATTGATCTTCTGTTTCTAAATCTTTACCTAATATTTCTATTATATCACTTTTTACTTCTTCTAATGTAGGTTGTTCTTTTTGATCAATTTTATATATAATATGATATCCAAATTCTGTTTTTACTGGTTCTTTTGAATAAGTATTATTTTCCAATTCTTTACTTGCTGATACATATTCGTCTGCTAAACCTGAATTAAATCCATTATATCCTAGCTCTTCAAAAACAACTTTTCCTTCATATTCTTTTGCTACATCATCAAAATTTCCTCCAGCATTTAATTTTGCAATTATTTCATTTGCAGTTTTTAATGCTTCTTCATCTGTAATATCTTCTGATACTTCAACTAATATATATTTAGTATTAATTTCTCCATATACATTTTCATTATAGTAATTATTTATTTCTTCATCAGAAATTAGTGGCTTCAAGTAATCTATATAACACAAATTTCTTTTATAGTCTAATGTTAAATATTCTTTAAATTCATCTTTAGATTCAAATCCTGCCTCTTCTAAAAATGCTTCCTCTGTATATCCATATGAACTATACATATTTATATAATAATCAACTTGTTCAGCTACTTCACTTTTTTGCTCTTCTGTTAATTCATATTTGTCCTTTAAAATTGATTTATCAACTAATTCTAATATATAAGAAACCGAAGAATATTTTTTCATTTCATCATATAACTCTTTCTCGGTAATTCTTTCATTTTTGATTGTTGCAATTGTTGCACCTTGTAATCCTAATATTCCTGTAACTCCTAATACATATATTAATATTGCTCCTACTAATATACCAATTACTCCAGAAATCCAAATCTCCTTTTTCTTAAATATAGTTAATTTTCCTGTTTCGTTTTTATTGTTTGTTTTTTCTTCTTTCATATAAACACTCCTTAATTTTAATTTATATATAGTTTATTAAACTTTACTAAAAAAAGCAATAGTTTTATTAAATATTATGCAAAAATTTGCATATGTTTATAATTTATATTCTATAAATTGATGAGTTTTTAATGTGCTTTTTAAATCTATTATTCTTTGATTGCTTGAACCTTTAAATTTTAGTGTTGGATCTTTTTTACTTTCTATAAATTGTCCATCTACTAATACATCTATTTCTTTTAAACATTCAGTTGTTGTATAATCTTCTCTATTTATTAAGTTTTCTAAAGTGTATCCAGAATAACACCAAACATTAAATTCCGGGCGAATTTTTTTTACATCTTTAATAAATTTTAGAACTTCAGCAATATTTTGTTTGCATAAAGGTTCTCCTCCGCTTATTGTTATACCTTTTAGTATAGAGTTGTCTTTTATTTTTTCTAATATTTCCTCTTCATCAAATTCTGTACCATAATTAAAGTCTTGAGACTCTTTATTATGGCATCCTGGGCAATGATGTGGGCACCCGACTTACAAATAATACTGCTCTCCAACCTAATCCGTTTGATATGCTTTCATCATAAAAGCCTGATATCTTCATAAATATTCATCTCCTGATTGTTTCATTATTAATTGTGTGTTACTCTATCATGTAACTCTGCTAATTTTCCTTTGTTCCATCTAGAAGTTGTGCCAACTAAATACCCTGTTATTCTTTGTATTGTGTCTATATTTTCTCCTCCACACATTGGACATGCTTTTAAATTACTATCTGAATTTTCAAATCCACAATCTAAACACCTTGAACGAGTATGATTAATGCTTCCATATCCCATATTATATTTATCCATTAAGTCAACAACTGCTTGTACAGTTTCAGGATTATGCACTGCATCCCCATCTAATTCTATGTAAAATATATGTCCTCCTGCTGCTAATGCATGATATGGTGCTTCTATTTTTGCCTTTTCTTCTGCTGTACATTTATACCAAACTGGAACGTGATTACTATTTGTATAATAATCTTTATCTGTTACTCCCAAAATAGTTCCATATTCTTTTTTATCCATTTTTGTAAATCTTCCTGCTAATCCTTCTGCTGGTGTTGCAAGAAGTGAATAATTTAAGTCATATCTATCTGAATATTTATCACAAGCTTCTTTCATTTGTGTAATTATTTCTAAACCTAATTTTTGAGATTTTTCTGATTCAGCATGGTGCTTTCCTGTTAGAATAGTTAAACATTCTGCTAAACCAATAAATCCTATTCCTAAAGTACCATGTTTTAGCACAGCTTCTACTTTATCGTTTGGATGCAAATTATCACTGTCTTGCCATAACCCAGACATTAAAAGTGGAAATTGTTTTGCAACTGCTGTACATTGAAATTTATATCTATCATATAATTGTCTTGCTACAATATCTGTATATTTTTCTAATTTGTTTAAAAATATCTTTTTTACTTCTTTATTGTATTTTTCTGTCATGAATTCATTACTATCTTTTCCTAATTCAAAGTTTATGCCTAAGTTTTCTTGAGCTTCTTTTGCAGATTCTATTGCTATTTTAACAATATTTACTGTTGTAAATGATAAGTTTCCTCTTCCTATAGATGTATCTTCACCATGTCTGTCTGCAAATACTCTTGTCCTGCAACCCATTGTTGCAACTTCATAGTAATATCTTTGTGGATCATTTTCATTCCATTTTGGATGTACATTAAATGTAGCATCTAAATTTAAAAAATTAGGAAAAAATCTTCTTGCAGAAACTTTGCATGCATATTTATATAAATCATAATTTTTATCTTGTGGTAAATAGTTTATTCCTCTCTTTTTCTTCCATATTTGTATTGGAAATATAGGAGTTTCTCCATTTCCTACACCTTTTTCAGTAGAAGTAAGCATTTCTCTAATTATACATCTTCCTTCTGGAGAAGTATCTGTTCCATAATTTATAGAACTAAATACAACTTGATTTCCCCCTCTCGAATGTATTGTATTCATATTATGTATAAATGCCTCCATAGATTGGTGTACTCTATTTACTGTGTTGTTTATTGCAACTTGTATATATTTTTTTTCTCCTTTTAAGTCTTTTACATCTTTTTTTATGTAATCTTTTACTTTGTAATCATATAGTTTTGATAATTCTTCTCCTGTTATTTCCTCTACTTTTTTTACTTCTTCTACAAATGTTTTTTTAACATATGGTGCTAAATAATAATCAAATGCTGGTATTGCTTGTCCACCATGCATTTCATTTTGAACTGTTTCTAATGAAATACAACCAATTATGCTTGCTGTTTCTATTCTTTTTGCAGGTCTTGAACTTCCATGACCTGCTCTAAAACCGTTTTCTAATATTTTATTTAATGGATGTTGAATACATGTTAAACTTTTTGTTGGGTAATAATCTTTATCATGAATATGGATATATCCATCTTTAATAGCTTTTCTTGCTTCTGCTGAAAGTAGAAAATCATCAACAAATGGTTTTGTTGTTTCTGATGCAAATTTCATCATCATTCCTGCTGGAGTATCTGCATTCATGTTTGCATTTTCTCTTGTTACATCATTTGACTTCGTTTCTATTATTTCTAAAAACATAGCTTTTGTTTTAGATTTTCTTGCAACATCTCTATTGTATCTATATGTAATATATTCTTGGGCAACTTCTTTTCTTGCAGATCCCATCAATTTTTTTTCTACTAAATCTTGAATCTCATAAACAGATACTTGTACTTTGTCTTTTAATTGGCCTCTTACACTGTCTGCTATTTTGGTAGCTAAATCTATATCTACACCACCTGTTGTATGCGACATTGCGAGTGTTATTGCTTTAATAATCCTTTCATCATTATATTCTGATATTCTTCCATCTCTTTTTATTACTTGCATTTGTATCCCCCTTTTACATTTACTACTCCTTTTATTTCATCTTTCGTATGTTTCTATACACACTTACAGCAATGAGGGTTACAACGTTTGTTTATTAATCCTTTTGCTTTTTTTAATGTATGTTTGAAATTATATTGACTTTAAAATTATTTTATATTAACCTAATTTTAAAGTCAATATGAATTAAAGTTTTGTAATATTACATTTGTGTTACAATATTATTACTTTTATTTTATATTTTTTGTTCAAGATAGTTTTGTATGCTTTTAGCAGCACTTTTCCCTGATTTGATAGCCATACATACTGTTGCTTTGTTTTGTGTTACATCTCCTCCTGCAAAAACTCCATCAATATTTGTCATGCAATTATCATCTGTTTTTATTAATCCATTTTCATCAAATTCTAATTCTTCATTATTAATTAAATTTTTATCGGGTTTTAATCCTATTGCAAATACTATTGAATCAGCTTTTAAATAAAACTCGCTATTCTCTATATCTAATACCTCTTTACTTCTTGTATCTGTTTTTATGCATTTTACTTGCTCAAGTTTTTCATTTTTAATTTCTGCATCTATTACTTTTGTATTATATATTATATTTACTCCATCTTTTATAGCTTCTTCTAATTCTATTTCTCTTGCAGGCATTTTATTTTTGTCTCTTCTATAAATAATAGTACTTGATTTTGCTCCCATTCTCATTACAGCTCTTGAACAATCTGTAGCCACATTACCTCCACCTATTACTATTACATTTCCTAAATCTTTTACTCTTTTTTTAGAATTGTATTCTTTTAAAATATAATTAGATTTATATATTTTATCACATTTTTTATTATTTAAAGTATATATTACAGGAATATCTGCTCCTATTCCAATAAATATTGCTCTATATCCTTGTTTCTTTAATTGTTCTATTCCTATGTTTTTTCCTAGTTCAATATTTGTTTTTATTTTTATGCCTAATTTTTTTATTCTAGCCGTTAAATTTTTTGTGATATCTCTTGGCAATCTAAACCCTGGAATTCCATAAGTTAAAAGACCTCCTATTTCTGTTTCTTTTTCAAATATTGTAACATCAAATCCGTTTTTAGCTAATTCTACACTGCATGCAATTCCAGATGGTCCTGCTCCAATTACTGCAATTTTTATGTTATTTGCTTTTTTTATACTAGGTATGTATTCTATATTTTTTTCTCTAGCCCATAAATTTACATATTTTTCTAGTTTTGGAACTTGTACTGGGTTGCCTTTTATACCTTTTATACAATGTCCGTATACAATATTCTTCATATGGACATACATTAGAACATATATCACTCATTATATTGTTTTCCTGAAGAATATAATATGCCTCTTGTAAATTTTCTTTTTTTATTGCTTCTATAAAATCTGGTATTTTAGTGTTTGCTGGGCAACCTTTTCTGCACATTGGTTCCTTACAATTTAAACATTGATTTGCTTCATTTAAAACTATTGCTAAATCCTCCATTTCCTTCTCCTTGTATTGGTTATTGTTTATATAACTCATTTTTTATTATGTATTCATATACCTTTTCGCACAAATATTTTCTCACTTCTATTTTTCTAGTTTGTAACATTTTTCTTATTTGTGTAGAAGTAATACACTTTTCATCTCTCTCTATAACTATATATTTATATTTGTTTTTTATTTTATCATAATTTTTCCAATTAGGCATATTTTTAAAATTATCAGAACCCATTATAAAATATATATCACATTTATTTCCATATTCACTATTTTTAATTATTCTAAAAGCATCTATTGCATATAATTGTCTGTTTTCTTTTATCTCAATATCATCAACTTTTAAATTAAAATAGTTTTTAGTTGCCAGTTTCAACATATTATATCTATGTTTTGCCTCTAATAAATTCTGTTTTTTGTAATAATCATTTACTGGTACAAAAATTACTTTATCTAATTTCTCTTGTTTAATTAATTTATTTGCTATTTGTATATGTACATTTGTTGGTGGATTAAAGCACCCTCCAAAAAATCCTATCTTTTCCATAAGCATCCTTCTTTAACCATACTGGAATTATCCCATTTTGTTTATTTGTCTATATATATCCTCATGTATTTCTTCTATTGTTCTTATTTTATTATTTTTTACACATTCTATTTTCACCCAATTATATGCTTTTGCTACTTCACATGCTGCGTTATAACTATTTATAATGTGAGTTTTATCTCTTTCGTGTATATCTTTTTTATTTTCATGTGTAAATTTATTTTTTCTGTTTTGCATAAGCTTAAATGCATATTCTGGTGGCATATCTAAAAAAAATACTTTTGTTGGAACTGGCAATTTATATAAATTAAATTCAAAATTCCAAAGCCAGTTTAAAAACTTTTCTCTTTCTTGTTTGTTTTCTATTTTTCCAGCTTGATGTATCATATTAGCTGTTGTATATCTGTCTGCTAATATGATTCCTCCATTATTATAATAATTTTCCAATTCTTTCTTAAATGTTGCATATCTGTCCACTGCAAAAAATGTTGACGCTATGTATGGACTTATTTCTTTTGCATTTTCTCCAAATTCTCCTGACAAATACATTTTTACAAGAGCAGATGAAAGACTATTATAATTAGGAAATGATACTAATTTATATTCAATTCTTTCTTGTTCTAATCTTTCTTGTAATTTCTTTAATTGAGTTTGCTTTCCACTTGCATCTGTTCCATCTATTACAAATAATTTTCCCATTTGTTACTCCTTATATAATATTTTATATAAAATTTTGGCGACCAATGGTCGCCTTTAAATAAATATTAGATTTTATTAAAAATGTTTTTATTCATTAAAATTCCTCCTGTTTATGGGTTGTTATACTTTGTTCCAAAACCATTCTAAACTATTATCAATGCTTTTCTTTTTATAGAATTTGCATGATATGTCATCTACCCATAAATAACCTAAAAATGTTACAAATATCATTATTAAGTCTGTACCTATACAACCTATTAATACTGGATATAGTCTTTCATAACTTTGTTCTTGTAACATAACAAGTTGTAGTGTGTGAATTGATACTAAAACTAAAAAGAATATTAATGCTATTGCTGGTGCATATGGTTTTTTAACTTCCTTTCCTAAAAATATTAGTAATACTGTTGCTGCAAGTAATAACACTAATGTTATTGGGTTTGTTACATTAATAATGTACATATTTTTTCCTCCTTTGTATATTTTTATAGGTTTACACCTATTTTAACCTTTGCTCTATGACTTCAACCATTTTTTTTGCCTTTTTTGCTATATATTCTTGGTCTTCGCCTTCTATCATAACTCTTATTAAAGGTTCTGTTCCTGATGGTCTTATTACCACTCTTCCTTCATTTAAAAATTCGTTTTCTAAATCTTTAATCATTTTTTGAATATCTATATCTGTTTGGTAATCGCGTTTTTTGTTGTTATTTACCTTTGCATTTAATAATATTTGTGGATATATATTTATTATATCACAAAGTTCTGAAAATGAAACATTTTTTTCTAATAAAATTTGTATTAACATAAGTGATGTAAGTATTCCATCACCTGTTGGATTATAATCTAGCATTATTATATGTCCTGATTGTTCTCCCCCAAGGTTATAACCGTTTTTTAGCATTTCTTCTAATACATATCTATCTCCAACTTGTGTTTGTTTTAATATTAAATTGTTCTCTTTTGCAAATTTATTTAATCCTAAATTACTCATAATCGTAGTAACTAAAGTATTATTATTTAATTTTCCTTTTTCTTGCAAATATTTAGAAAATATTGCAATAAGAATATCTCCATCTATTTCATTTCCTTTTTCATCAATTGCTAAACATCTATCTCCATCCCCATCATAGGCAATTCCTAAACTTAAATTATTATCTATTACTAGCTTTTTTAAATTTTCTAAATGAGTAGAACCACAATTTTCGTTTATATTTGTTCCGTTTGGTTCATTATTTATTATTTTGTATTTTATTCCTAGTTTCTTAAATATTTGTTCTGCTACTTTATATGTTGCTCCATTTGCAACATCTATCCCTACTATGAAATCTTCTTTTATATGTTTTTCAATATTTTCTTCAAATATTTTTCTAAATAAATATATATATTCATCTACTAAATAAGTAGCATTTTCAGATACTCCTATTTTATTATGTACTGCATTTAACTCATTTATTTTGCCGAGAATCCATTACTTCTTCTATTTCTTGTTCTATTTCGTCAGATATTTTCATACCTTTATTACTAAAATATTTTACTCCATTAAATTCAAATGTGTTATGTGATGCAGATATTACAACACTTGCATCTGCTTTTAGTTTTTTTGTTAAATATGCTACTGCTGGTGTTGGCATAACTCCTAATAATTTTACATTTGCACCATAACTTAAAAATCCTGATGTCATAGCACTTTCTATAAGTGTGCCAGAAAGCCTTGTATCTCTTCCTATAAAAATTGTTGGTGCATAATTTAAATGTTTTGCTAATACATATGCCCCTGCTTTAGCTACTTTATATACTAATTCTGGTGTAAGTTCTGTGTTTGCAATTCTTCTAATTCCATCTGTTCCAAAATACTTTCTCAATTAGTATTCCTCCTACAAGTAAAGTTCATTTGTATTATATATTGTTTTATATCAAAAAAGCAAGAGTTTTTCTATTTTTTAATAATTTTTACATTTTTTCAGGCATTTCCATTCCTAATAATTCTGCCCCTGTTTTTAAAACTGTTCCGCACTGCATATGTTAAAAACAATCTAGCATCTTGAGTTGCTTTGTTTTGTGTGATTATTTTATATTCATTATAAAATGTACTAAAATTCTGACTTAAATCTATTAAATACCTTGCTAAAATTGATGGCTCATTTTTGCTTGCAGCATTTTGTATTGTTTCATTAAATTGATATAAATTTTTCAAAGTGTTTATTGCTTCTATTTCTGTTAATTTACTGTAATCTACATCTTCTACTTTTGGAATATAAGCTGCTTTTTCAAGTAAGCTTTTTGTTCTTACATATATATATTGTATATATGGTCCGAGTTTCTCCTTGGAAATTTAAAATCATATCCCAATCAAATATTTCATCTTTTATTCTGCTATTAGATAAATCATTAAATATTATAGCTCCTACTCCAACTTTTCTAGCTATTTCTTCTTTATTTTCTAGTTCAGGATTTTTTTGATTAATTATATCTTTTACTTTATCTATTGATTCATTTAATATATCTTCTAAAAATATAGAGTTTCCTTTTCTTGAACCTATTTTTTCTCCTTCTTTATCTACTATTAATCCAAATGGAACATGTTCACATTTTGAAGCATAATTCTCATATCCCATTAATTCTAATACTGTAAATATTTGTTTAAAGTGTAATGATTGTTCATTTCCTACTACATATATTGCTTTGTCAAAATTATATTTATTTATTCTATCTTTTAATGATGCTAAATCTCTTGTTGCATAAACTGTTGTTCCTGCTGATGTAATTACTATACATGGTGGCATATTATATGCATCTAAATTAACAACTTGTGCTCCTTGTGATTCTTTTAATAATTCTTTTTCTTTTAATTCATTTATTATAGGCTCCATCTTATCATTATAATATGCTTCTCCATTATATGAATCAAATTTTGAATTTAGTAATTGGTATGTCTTTTTATAATTGTCTAAACTTATTTCTCTTATATGCTCCCAAGTCTTAAGTGCTTGTTCATCTCCATCTTCTAACTTTTTAAAATAACTTCTAGCCATTTCTGTTAATTCTGGTTTTTCCTTTTCTTCTTGGTTAAATCTTATATATATTTTTAAAATGCTTTCTAATTCATTTGTTGTAAAATCATATTCGTCTTTCCAAAGCGAAATTCCTGCCATTACTTTTCCAAATTGCAAACCCCAATCTCCCAAGTAATTTATTCCAATACTGTTATAACCTAAAAATTTGTAAATCTTATATAAAGCTCCTCCTATTACTGTTGTACGCAAATGCCCTATATGAAATGGTTTTGCTATATTTGGTGCTGAATAGTCTATTACTACATTTTTTTCTTCTCCTATATTGGATGAACCATATTTCTCTTTGTTTTTAGCAATATCTTGTAAAACTACTTTTGTTAAAGTTTGCTTATTTACAAATATGTTTAAATATCCACCTATTATATCTATTTTTTCTACTATGTTTTTATCTGTTTTTATGTTTTCTTTTATATTATTTGCAATAATTAATGGTGACTCTTTTAATTGTTTTGCTAATCTAAAGCATGGAAAAGCATAATCACCTAAATCTCTATTTGGCGGAATTTCTATATATTTTTCTAATTCATTTGCATCTAAATTTATAACATCTGCTATTTCCTTTGCTATTTCTTTTTTAAAATCTAACATATTTAACCCTTTCTTTAATCACAATTTTTGATAAGGCAAAAGCAAAAATTTCATTATTAATGAAACTTTATGACCTAAAGTCCTAATATAATCTTAATCTCCTAAACATATATCTAAATCTCTAGCAACTTTTACTAAATCATCATCCATTGTT
Organism: Clostridia bacterium; assembly: GCA_030539215.1. GTDB lineage: Bacteria > Bacillota > Clostridia > TANB77 > CAG-508 > CAG-452. The sequence goes on along the minus strand of JAUNSM010000009.1, from coordinate 3,193 downwards.
ACTTTTTTTATACTTGTACTTTGTGTTCCTCCGTGAACGAGCTCCTATCTCTTTGTTATTCCCTATTACTTCTTCTAATGAAACATATCCTAATTTTCCGTTTTTTAATGTTACCAATACATTAAATTTTTCTTCTATTGCAAGTTCCATTGCCTTTGAACCATATTTTGTAGACAATACTCTATCAAATGCTGTTGGAGTTCCTCCTCTTTGTACATATCCTAATACTGTATTTCTTGATACCATACCTGTTAATTCCTCTAAATCTCTTGAAAGTTTTTCCCCTATTCCTCCAAGTCTTATATTGTCTACCCCTTTTCCTTCATTTAATGTCTTTTTTATTGTTATTTCACCATTTTTTGGTTTCGCTCCTTCTGATACAACTATTATACTAAATTTTTTTCCTTCTTCTTTTCTTCTATTTATTTTCTCTACTATTTTGTTTATATCATAAGGAATTTCTGGTATTATTGCAACATCTGCTCCTCCTGCTATTGCAGATTCTAATGCAATCCAACCTGCATATCTTCCCATTACTTCTAATGTCATTATTCTATGATGCGATTCTGCTGTTGAATGTAGTCTGTCTAATGCTTCTGTTGCAACAGATACTGCTGTATTATATCCAAATGTTATTTCTGAATGTGCCACATCATTATCTATTGTTTTTGGTACGCCTATTACATTTAATCCTCTTAACGAAAAATCTCTTGCTGATTTTTGCGTTCCATCTCCTCCTAGTGTAAATATACAATCAAATCCTGCCTGTTTTGCATTTTCTACTGCTTTATATGACATATCTTTATATACAATTTGTCCGTTTTCTTCTATTGGATAATTAAATAAGTTTGTACTATTAGATGACCCTATAACTGTTCCACCTCTATGCAAAAGTCCTGAAGCAGTTCCATTTGATTCTAATCTTATATAATTATTTTCTAAAAGCCCTTTATATCCTTCTATATATCCATAACATTCAACTAAATGTGTTTCTGCTGTTTTTACTATTGCTCTTATTACCGCATTTAATCCTGGGCAATCTCCTCCATTTGTAATTATTGCAACCTTTTTTACCATAATTCCTCCTCAAATTTATTTTAAAGTGCTAAATTCTGCCTATCTTCTCCATTTGTTTTTATTCTAAATATTTGTTGTTCTCCATTTTCACTTTCATCTAGATAATAAATCCAATTATCGTGTATATTTATATATGTGGCATATGCTTTCAAATCAACAATTTTAATTTCACTTTTATCATTTAGTTTCATTTTATATATTGCTAAATCTTCATTTTCGCTCTTTTTTGCATAATATAATTCATTAGCACTAAAATTAATAGTATTTAGATATATTTCTTGTGATATTTGAGTTATTTTTTCCTTTTTCTTACCATTTGTTTTTATTCTATAAAGTTCATAGTTGTTCATGTTTTCATAAATATAATATATGTAATTTCCTGCTATAAAAAAGGTGTTCCCTGCTTCTGTATCAATTTTTGTTTCATCTTCTCCATTAGTTTTTATTTTTTCTATTATACTTTTTCCATCTTTATCATATGAGTAATATATCCAATTCCCAACAATTTCATAATTCTGAATAGTCTTTTCAGACAATAATTTTTTATTTTTACCATTCGTTTTTATTTTATATAAATTTGAATTTCCTATATCAAAATAATATATCCAGTTACCCATAATGGTCATTTTCATCTCTGAATCCACATTTTCTACTATTATTTCTTTATTATTATCATTTAAATTCATTTTAATTATGTTATTTTCAAAATCTATATAATATATATAGTTTCCTATTTTATTGAAATATAAACCATAATCATCATCTATTTTTTCCCTTTTATTACCGTTTTAATTTATATATTCCATCTGATTCTCCCTTATTAAATCCTAAATAATAAATTGATTTACCTTTTTCTACAGAAAACCCAAAATTATTTAAATTTATACTTGTATTTCCTACTTCTGTTTTATTGATTAAAAATATTATAAATACTACTATCAATACAAACGAAATCAACCCAATAATAAATAATTTATTATTTGCAACAATAAATGCCGTAACTTTATTTTTTAAATTAACAAATTTCTCTTTCATAAACTCCCCTTTCACTATTATATAAAATAATTATATATTTTTAATTATACAATAGCAAGTATTTTTTAACTTTTTTAAATATATTTATCTAAAAAATATTAAACAATTACCACTATTTAATATAACACTTGATTAATTTGTACTTTTAATGTATATTATACAAAGGAGGTATAGTTATGGAAAGAAAAGAAGATATTTTAAAAACAAAATATTTTAAAATACATGAAGTTACAGACTTAAAAGACTTACTCTATCAATCAGCTGAAAAATACAAAAATAGAAATGCTTTTAAAGTAAAAAATAACAAAGGAAAAATATATGGTATTAAATATAGTGAATTTAAAAATAATGTGGATTCTTTAGGTACTTCGCTAATAGATTTAGAACTAAAAAACAAAGGTATTGCAATAATAGGTAAAAATAGTTATTCATGGATTACAGCATACTTTGCAGCTAGTATAATAGGAACTGTAATTCCTATTGATAAAGAATTGCATGTAAATGATATGATTAATTTCATAAATATTTCTGAAACCAAGGCAGTTATTGGTGATGAAAAATACATTAAGCTAATTAACGAAAACAAAGAAAAGTTAACTAATAATAATATTATATTAATAAATATTGATAACACAAATACTAATAATAATTTTATTAAATTTAATGATCTTATTAAACAAGGAAATACAAAAATCTCAAATGGAAATACTTCCTTTATAAATATTAAGATTGACCCAGATGATATGCATATATTGTTATTTACTTCTGGAACAACAGGAACTGCCAAAGGCATTTGTTTGTCTCATAAAAATATTTGCTCAAATGTTATGGCTGTAGCTAAAATTGTAAAAGTTGATAAAACAACAGTAGTTTTATCAATTTTGCCAGTACATCACACCTATGAATGTACTTTAGGGCATATTTTGCCTTTATTTGGTGGTGGTATTATTACATATTGTGATGGTTTAAGATATATTAACAAGAATATAAATGAATATAAACCTTCTTTTGTTATATGTGTACCTTTACTATTAGAAAATGTACATAAAAAAATAGTTAAAACTCTTCAAAAATCTTTACC
>JAUNSM010000008.1:19884-29747 GCA_030539215.1 Clostridia bacterium | reverse complement strand
ATTTAAATAATCCTGGAGCTGGCTCTGTCTCGATTGTTTCAGTCGAATTTATCGTCGTTGCCTCTGCTCTTGTATTATTTATTTCTGGCAATGTTAGTAGCCTCACTTTATTTGCGTCTCCCGTTAAAAATAACTCTCCTCCATTTTTATTGCTTGTCATTACTGTTTTCTCATTTTCTCCATGTGTTACTGCTTTATACCATCCTATATTATATTTATTTGAAAGGTTATTATAATTAGCTACTGTATAAATAAATGGTATACTTGCAAAATTATTATACATTCCAACTGATGCTTTTACATTTGCCCCTGTTATACTACTAAATGGATATGTTTTGTTGTCATTTCTTGTCCAATAATTGCCTAAGGCTGTCTGGAAGGCTTCCAGTTTTGTTGTGTCTGGCTCAGCTGTTTCCCACCAAGTGGCTTGATTTCCACTATAGTAATATAATTTTGCTGGAATTCCTGTACTTATTATTTCTACATTTGTTATTGTTTCTCCTTCGTCTGCTGTTTCGTATCTTAATATTCTCCAGCCATTTTTGTTTGTGTATTGATAATTTTTATATACGTCTGTATATGCTACGTCATATTGTACAAAGTCTCCTACACTTGCTGTATATATTGGATTGTCTGGATAATCATTTATACTTGCATACAAATTATCTCCTATTTTTATTCTGCCATTTGCTAATTTTTATTCTGCTTCTACTGCCGTTTTTGTTCTGTCTTTTGCATTTTCAGCTGTGCCAAATAGCCCTCCGTTTATTGCTACTGTTATGCTTACTCCTACTAATATTAACATTACTATTATTGTTATTACTAGCGCCACTAGCGTGATTCCTTTGTTTTTCCCCATTTTTTTCTCTCCTTTTCTTTGGTTTTTGCAATTGGTGTGATTACGGGTCACGGGTCGCCGAGGGCGGCGACACCCTACGTTTTTTTGCAATGTGTTTGTTGCTTTTTTCTATTTTTATTTTACATGAAAATTTTTCTTTTGTCTATACTTTTTTTTAATTCTACAAAATTTTATAATTCTATGTAATTATATCCACATGCTCTTATTAATCTGTTCATTATAGCTAATCCTAAACCTTCCTTTTTTACTCCTTCTATAATTACTAATTTTACTTTATATGAATCTACTTTTCTGAGTAATGTAAATATGTTTTTGCTTATTTCTTCTAATGTTTCTCCCATATCTAGTTTGTTTTGTGTATTATATTTTTCTAAATTGCTTGTTCTTCCTAATACAAGTATACTTTTCTCTAATTCTATGTTTTTATTGATTTCATTTATTAACTTTTGTTGATTGTTACTATATATTAATAAGCATTTTGTTCTTGGAGCATAGTGCTTGTATTTCATACCAGGGGACATTACTTTTTCTTCAGATTTACATTTTTCCATAATTTGCTTTTCTATTATAACCTTAATTCCTATTTTTTCTATATCCTCTTTAGTTATTTTTCCAGGTCTTAATATGTGTACTTTATCGTCTATAACTCTTACTACAGTAGATTCAACGCCAATATCAGCCATTCCATCATCTAAAATATATTCTACTTTTTTACCTAATTCATCTATAATATCTTCAATTTTTGTTCCACTTGGCCTTCCAGATATGTTAGCACTTGGTGCTGCAATTGGGCATTTTGATAATTTAATTAATTCTTGTGCAATTTTATTGCTTGGGAATCTTATTCCAACTGTTTCTAAACCAGCTGTTACATTATATGGAATTACTGGTTTTTTGTTAAAAATAATAGTTAAAGGACCTGGCCAAAAATTGTTAATTAATTTTTGCTCTATTTCTCCAATTTGCTCAGCCAAATTTTTTAACATTTCTAAATCACAAATATGTACAATTAAAGGATTATCTCCTTCTCTACCTTTAGCCTTAAATATTTTGGACACAGCCTTTTCATCAAAAGCATTTGCACCTATTCCATATACAGTTTCGGTTGGAAATAAAACTAGTTTACCATTTTTTATTGCTTTTGCTGCTAATTCTATTCCTTCTATTTTTTTAGTTGTATTAATATAATTCGTTTTCAAATTTTTACTCCCTCTTTAATTTTTATAAATTCTATTTTACTCTATTTTTACTTATATTTCAATATTTTGAATATTTTTACTAGATTTGAAGAAAATATTTTTAAGGAGAATTGTTAAATATGACTATGTTAAAAATTATTTTATTATCTGTTTTTTCTTTAGTAATTTTATTTATCCTAACTAAATTAATGGGAAATAAAGAAATGTCTCAACTTACTATGTTTGATTATATTGTAAGTATTACAATTGGCTCCATTGCAGCGGAAATGTCTACTTCTTTAGAAAATAATTTTATGGAACCAGTTGTGGCAATGTTAGTTTATGGTTTAGTTACTTTTTTTATTTCTTATTTAACTTGCAAAAGTTTAAATTTGCGAAGATTTTTTACGGGAAAAACAAAAATTCTTTTAGACAATGGTAAATTATATAGAAAAAATTTTAAATCTGCAAAAATAGATTTAAGTGAATTTTTAATGGAATGTAGAATTAATCGGTTATTTTAATTTAAATGATATTCAAACTGCAATACTTGAACCTAATGGAAAAATAAGTTTTCTTCCTAAAAGCATAAAAAGGCCTTCTACTCCAGAAGATTTAAATATTTCTCCATTACAAGAAAATGTTTTAACAAATGTTATTTTAGATGGCGTGATATTAAAAGAAAATTTAAGTAAAACTAATAATAATATTAACTGGTTAGAAAAAAACTTAAAAAAACAAGGAATTACTAATGTAAAAAAAGTATTCCTTGCCACTTGCGATAATCAAAATAATTTAAGTGTATATGTAAAATTAGATAAGAAAAACAAACATGATTCTTTTGAATAAATTATAATTCATATCTTAAGTCTCCATGTTTTCAAATATTTTTCTATAATAATCCTTTTCTAAAATTAATTTTGATATTTGATATTTTTTATAAATTATATTATTTATTTCTTTTATATAATCTTCTTCTATTTCTATTCCATCATTTACTATGAATTCATTTTTTATCGCGTTATATTTACCTTTGTCAGTTATAAAGCTTCTATCTGAAAATATTACAAGTGGACTAGCTTCTAATAAAATGTCTTTTCCTATTAATAATCTTGAATCAAATTCTACTCCAAATAAGTTTAATACTGTTGGTAAAATGTCTAAACTTGAACCTATTTTTTCTACTTCTATTGGCTCTTTCATACAGCCACTCCATATTAATAGTGGCATTTTATATTTTTCAAATATATCATCTCTTTTATATGTTGATAATTCATTTATTTCTTCTAATGTTAATCCATATGGATAATGATCTCCACTTATTACAATAACAGTATCTTCTAACTTTTGTGCTAATTGTAATTCATTTATTAATTCTCCAATAGCTTTATCTAACTCAATATTTGCTGCTAAATAAGATTTTGCTTTATCTGAATATGGTAAATCTTTTACTGTTTCCCAGTTTTTGTGTACCATTGCATTACCAATTTTTGTGTAATTTAAATGTCCACTTAATGTCATGTAATATGCCAAAAATTTATCATTATTTATATAATCATTTACTGTTACATCTATCATTTCATAATCACTATTTGGCCACCTTTTTGTATTCATTCTTTGTTCCAATCCATTTCCTACTGCCAAATATGAATTATATCCCATTGTTTCAATATATTTGTGTCTCTCATAATATGTTGCTGTATGGTTGTGATATGCATTTGATGTATAACCTAAATTTTCAAATACATTTGCATATGAGTATGGCATATAGTTTCCAACAATTTTTTGAAAACTCCATACTCCTTCTTTAGGTATTAATGATGTGTCTGTTATGTATTCTCCATCTGCTGTACTTACTGGAAATACAGGTGTGTAAAAATTATTAAATTGAAATCCTTCTTTATATAATTTATATAAATTTGGAGTTATATCTTCTCTAATTGCAAGTGTACTAAATGATTCTCCAACTAAAACTATAAGATTTTTTCCTTTAAACATTCCTGTATATTCATTTTTTTTGCTTGGCTCTTGATTTCTAAAATATTCATGCATTTGTTTTATTGTTTCGTCTTGTTCATTTTTAATTAATTCATCAAAATCAATTTCTATTATATTATATTGCTCTTCTTGTTCTCCTTCTACACCTGCTAATACCTCTACTAGCATTTTTTCTTCAAATCCAAATATAAATCTTTGAAAATCTAATTTCATAGTTGTTAAAAATCCCATTCTTTTTGCTGTTAATTTTGGAAGATGTATATTATAGTATAAATTTTTATTTGAATAAATGTCATTTGTGTTAATATAACTAATACATATTATTGCTATTACTTGTACTAATATTAATGTTGCTATTTTTATTAATGTATGCTTTAAATTTTGCTTTTCAAAATTTAATATTTTCTTTTTATGTAATATTATTAATACTATAAGTGGCAATATGAACAATAATATTCCATACCAATTTCTTAAAATCATATCAAATATTATTTCAATAAATTCTGCAACTTGACCACCATTTATAATTGAATAAAATGAAATTATTGATTCATACATACTATAATATACTATTTGTATACCAAATAATATTATTACAAATGTTGTTATAATATATGTTATTATTGTATTTGCTTTTGGTTTTAAAATGCTTGATATTATGTTAAAAATAATTGCTATTGGTATAGAAAATAAAATTATTAAACTTATGTTTTCTGGAAATGTTTTAAATATTAAAAATGAAAATGCTAATTCTTCATATATAATAAATAAAATATAATAAATTAATAAGCCTATTTTTTTCATATCAAATTCTCCTCAATATTTCTTGTACTTTAATTACCTAATTATTTATTTCATAATATATCTTTTTTTTATATTTGTAAATATGTTTTTTTTCTTGAAAGAATTAAAATAATAATATATAATATTGTTTAAGTAATTTATACTAACAATTTTAATTGTTAGAGCAATATTGCTCGAATGGAGGTTTTATGAAGGTTTATGATAAAGAAATATATGAAAAACAAGAAAGTATTAAATTTACTCTTTTAATTATTATAGTATTTTTAATAGGTTTTTTTGCAGGTTATTTAGCAAATTCGTTTACTACTCCCAAAAAAGAATCTAATAATATTAATGCTATATATGTTAATAATATAAATTAATAATGGAGGTTTTTATGTTTGAAAATATTTTTGTAAAATATTTAGTTACATTTTTTGTGTCAATGACACCAATAATTGAGCTAAGAGGTGCTATCCCAATAGCTGTTGGAATGAATTTAAGTTATTTAGAAGCTTTTTTAATTAGTTTTTTAGGTAATATTATACCAATATATTTTATTGTAAAATATATTGGTCCTATATTTGATTTTTTGGGAAGATTTAAAATTTTTAAAAAAATTATTGACTGGGCAAGTAATAGAGCTAGTAAAAAAATCGAAGAAAGTGATAAACTACAAAATTATACGGCTCTAGGTTTATTTATATTTGTAGCAATTCCGCTTCCTGGTACTGGTGCTTGGGTAGGTTCGCTTATTGCAAACTTTTTACATTTACCAATTAAAAAAGCCTTTTGGCCAATTGCAGCTGGCGTATTTGCAGCTGGCGTTATAATACTTATTGCAACAGCTCTTGTAGATGGTGGAATTCAAGTGTTACTAAATAGAGGATAATTTTTTTGAAAAAGGCGACAAAGTCGCCTTTTATTGTTATTCTTTTTTATTCATTATTTTGATTTAATTCTTTTTTCTCTATTCTATATTCAATAAAATCATTTATTAATATTTTTATTACTGCTATTATTGGTACTGCTAAAAACATTCCAAGTATTCCAAAATATGCACCAAATACAGTTACTGAAAAAATTACTAGTATTGGGCTTAATTTTAATGCATTTCCTACTATTTTTGGATTTATTACATTTGCATCTATTTGTTGAAGTATTACTACAACTATTAATGTCCATATTGCTTTTGCAAATCCTCCTGTAAATATTGTTATTATTGATGAAATTGCTATTGCTACTATTGATCCAAAATATGGAATAACATTAAACAAGCCTATCATAAAGCCTAATAATATCCAATATTTTACCCCTAATATTTTCATTGCTATTGATACTATTACTCCTACTATTATTGCATCTAACACCTGACTTGATATGAATTTAAAAAATATATCATTTGCTTTCATAAAATAATTGTTTAATGAAGTACAAGTCTCTTTTTTAAATAATGCTGAATTTAATTTTTTTATAAATTTTAATATTTCTCCTCTTTCTAATAAAATATATACAGACATTACTATTGTTACAAAACCGCTAAAAATAGCGCCTGCAACTCCAATAGCTTTTTTTATATAATCTGAAACGTTTTCTATACTTAAAATTTTTGTTATATCTATTAATTCAAGCTTGCTTATAATCTCTTTTGCACTTTCTTTTTTTATTATAGAATCTTCTGGCATATTTTCCACATAATCTATTGCATTTTGATAATATGTTGGCAAATTATTTGATAAATCCTTTATACTCTTTGAAATTGAAGGAATTACAATATTTATTACTATAGTAAGTACTAGTATTGCCATTATATATACTGTAAGTACCGATAAGCCTCTTGCTCTTTTTTTAAGATATTTTGTATTTCTATATAGTTTTTCAATTTGTCTACATGGTATATAAAACAAATATGCCATTAGTATTCCTACCAAAAATGGCATTAATATTGATACTAGTTTTCCTAACCATATTGATATATCTGTAAAATTATCTAATGTTTTATATACAAATATTACTGCTATTGAAAATGTGAACCAATATATCCATTTCGTCCAATTTTTTATTTCTTTCATTTTTTTGCTCCTATCTTTATAAATTAATTATTTCTAATCCTACTGGGCAATGGTCACTTCCCATTATTTTTGAATAAATATATGCATCTTTTATATTACTATTTATTCTATCAGATATTAGAAAATAGTCAATACGCCAGCCTGCATTATTTGCCCTTGAATTAAACATATATGACCACCATGTATAACAATCTTTTTTATCTGGATATATTTTTCTAAATGTATCTGTAAAACCACATTTTAAAAGATTATCTATTTTTTCTCTTTCTTCATTTGTAAATCCTGCATTTTTTGTATTAGTTTTTGGGTTTTTTAAATCTATTTCTTTATGTGCAACATTTAAGTCTCCACATATTATAACAGGTTTTTTGCTGTCTAGTTTTTTTAAATATTTTTTAAACTCCTCCTCCCAAGTCATTCTATACTCTAACCTTGCAAGCTCTCGTCCTGAATTTGGCGTATAGCAATTTACTATATAAAATTTCTCAAATTCTAATGTAATTACTCTTCCTTCTTTATCATGTTCTTCTATACCTATTCCATAACTTACATTTAACGGTTTTATTTTTGTAAATATAGCTGTTCCTGAATATCCTTTTCTTTCTGCATAATTGTAATATTCTAAATATCCTTTTAAGTCTAATTCTATTTGTCCTTGTTGCATTTTAGTTTCCTGAATGCAAAATATATCTGCATTTAATTTTCTAAATGTATCTATAAAACCCTTTTTATATATTGCTCTTAATCCATTTACATTCCAAGATATCAGCTGCATATATTAACCCCTATTCATAAATTTTTAATTTTACTAAAATCTTATACAATTTTGTTCCAAAAGGTATCATATATATGTCTTCTTTATTAAGCATTTTCATAATAAAAATTAAAATTACATATATAATTATACCTATGCATATTGAAACAATTGTTGAAATTGAATTTGATGTTATATTAATTAGCATATAATACATTAAATATACTATTGCTCCCATTATGACTGATGCAAATATTGGCTTTAATAAATGATTTTTCAAATTTAATTCTAATTTTATTTGTTTATTTAAATAATGTAAACAGATAAAAAATGATAATCCTTGGCATATTATAGAACTTATTACTGCACCATATATATTAATTTTAGGATTACTAATTAAAATTACGTTTAATGCTAATTTTATAACCCCTCCTACAGCTAATGCAATAGCAGGAATATATATTTTTCCAAATCCATATAATCCTCCATTTACAACATAATTTAATGATACAAATATCATTGTTATTGTACTGCCTATTAAAATTGCAGCACCATCTGGTGCACTTGGATATATCATTTTTAAAATAGGATTTGCTAAAGCAGCAAGTCCTGTTGCACATGGCATTATTATTAATATTGATGCAAAAAATGAAAATGATAATCTTTTATTAACTGTTTTTAAATCTTTTACTGATATTGCAGCTGATATTGCTGGAACTAATGCAGTACAAAAAGATGCTGTTATTGCAAGTGGTAAATGAATTATAGTTACTACTTTTGATAATAATCCGTGAAAGTCTCATTGCTTCTGCCTCTAGTGCTTGTTTTCCTCCTGATATAATTCCTTGAAATGCTGTTTGTACACAATTACTAATTGTAATAGTGTCAATTGTACTATTTATTACTGATATTAATGAGCCAATTGTCATTGGTATTGATATAGCAAATATTGTTTTAATTAAATTTTTAGTTGTTTTATCTTCTTGTGGTACTGTTTGATTTTGACACTCTAATAAAATACCTTTTTTTCTTCTTTTATAAAATACAAATACATATGTAAAAGCTATTATTATCGCAAGCGTAGTAGATAAATTTCCACCGGCAGCCATTATTGCTGGGTCTTTTCCAATTAATGCATATACAAATGTTATAGTAAGTGCACAATTAAAAAACTGTTCTAAAGTTTGAGAAATACTTGTTGCTTTCATACTACCGAAGTCCTGCAAAATAGCCCCTTAAAACTGCTGATGCAGCAACAAACATAATAGCTGGTGATAATACCATTAATACATATTTTATATCTGGTACATTTAATATTTTTGTTGCAATTAACTCTGCTCCAAAAAACAATACTAATGAAAAAAATATTCCTATACATGTAAAAATTTTTAAAGAAGTTTTAAATATTCTATATGCACCTTTGTTATCTCCTATTGATGTTCTTTCAGATACAAGTTTAGATATAACTGTTGGTATACCAACAGATGATAATGTAAGAAGTAATGAATATACTTGATAACCCGCATCATAATATCCATTTCCTACATCTCCAAATCCTTCTACATTTATAATTATAAGTCTATATACAAATCCTAATATTTTTATAACAGTTTGTGCAATCATTAACATTGCAACATTTTTCATAAAGGATGTGCTTTTTTCTTTTTTTATTTTTTCTTGTGCTTCCATTTGCTCATTCCTTAAATTAATTTATTAAATTACTTATATCACATATGTATTTTTTTTTCAATCAAAATGTTTTGCAAAAAAATAGAGGCTTTCTAACCTCTATTTTCTAATTTCTAACCTCTAATTCAATACCTCAACATCTAAATATCTTACTCCCCAAGCTAAAGCCTCTGAATGTGAATTCATATAAATATCAATTCTGTTACCTTGTATTGCTCCACCTCTATCTTCTACTGTATATGTTTGACCATTAATAACTATTTGAGTACCGAATGCAAATGTGCTAGGTGCTGCTATTGTATGATTTGCTGAAGCATGTGTACCAGATGCTGTAATTCCATTTGTTTTACCACAACATTGAGCACATGCACAATATGCTGTTACCTTATACCTTCCAGATGATGCTGTTGTAATTGCTGACCCTCTTGATGCTGTTCTTGATGTTACTTTTGTTTGTATCTGAACAATTTTATTTCTTGGCTCTTTGATTACTTTTGATGATAATTCTATTCTTTCAATTTCAATGTCAT
>JAUNSM010000008.1:7558-19874 GCA_030539215.1 Clostridia bacterium | reverse complement strand
TATATGTTACTTTATATGTTACTTCTTTAATACCATTTTTACCTGATTGTATTACTTTATTAGTAGTATCACTTCCATTTGAAACATCTTTTGTTATTGTTTCAAATGGTATTTCTTCTTGAACTGTAATTATCTCTTCTATAATATTTGAATAATTTTCTGTTAATTTGTCAATACTATTATTTAATTCTTCTGCTGAAACTTCTGCTATTTTTGTAGGTTCGTTTCCAACTTTTGTTATTATAATTGTATTTGAACTTGTTAAGTTTTCCTCCATACTAGGTACAACTACTTCATCTGATGATAACATCACATTGTTTTCTTCTAATATTTCAGATATATTTGTTTTTGATGTTAATATTGTAATTTCGTGATTATTTGAAAATTTTATTTTTACGCTATTTAATTTTACATTTCCTGCAACAACTGATATCCCTAAAATTATAATAAACATTATACTTATCATAATAATCTTTTTATAAGATATTGCAGTATGTTTTATTTTACTCATAAATTCCTCCTTCAAGCAATCTATTATATTATACTCTTTTTTGAAAGATTTGTCAAATTTGTCTATTTTTTCTTATATTATTATATGCTGCTTGTACAAAAATTATGCATACGGAAACAGCTTTTTTAAAAAATTATTTTGTCTTTTTATGTATTTTATTACATTATTTTAAAAATATCAATACACAAAAACTTGTTTTATATTATTGCTATAAATATTTGCATGTGATATAATCAAAATATAAAAATTTTTAAATAAGGAGGATATGTATTATGTGGATAGCATTAGCAATTATTGTACTATTAATTATAATAATAGTTAGTATGTATAACAATTTAGTAAAATTAAGACAAAAAGTTAGAAATTCTTGGAGTCAAATTGATGTTCAATTACAAAGAAGATTTGATTTAATACCAAATTTAATAGAAACTGTAAAAGGATATATGCAACATGAAAATGAAGTATTAACAAAAGTAGCTGAATTAAGAACATCTTGGGCAAATGCAGGTTCTATTCATGAAAAAGCTGAACTTGATAATCAATTATCAGGAGCTTTAAAAACAATTATGGCAGTTTCTGAAAATTACCCAGACTTAAAAGCAAATCAAAACTTCTCTGAATTACAACAAGAATTACAAAACACAGAAAACAAAATTTCATTTTCAAGACAATTTTATAATGATAGTGTTACAATTTATAACACAAAATTAGAAGTAGTACCATCTAATATAATTGCATCTATGTTTGGCTTTAAACCAGAAGAACTATTTAAAGCAGAGAGTGATGAATCAAGAAAAAATGTTAAAGTAGACTTTAACAAATAACATCCCATTGAGGACGTCATTTTGTTTAAGCATTAATGAGGATTTAATTTTTTATTTGTAAGGGGGGTAAACTTTGTTTACCCCCCTTACATTGTGAAAAATAATATTCATTTAATTTTTAGGTAATTTTAAATGAGACAAAAATATTTCTTCTGCATTTTTATATGTTTCTTTTGCAACTTGTTCTATACTTATATTTTTTATGTATGCTATTTTTTGTGCAATATATTTTATGTTTTCTGAATTATTTCTTTTCCCTCTAAATGGTTCTGGGCTAAGGTATGGAGAGTCTGTTTCTATAAGCATTTTTTCTAATGGTACATTCTTAATTATTTCTTCTGCATTTTTGGAATTTTTAAATGTTACTGGTCCTGCAAAGGATATGTAAAATTCTAGCTTTAATGCTTCTTTTATTAGGTCTATATTTAATGGACAACAATGAAATACTCCTTTTTTATTGCATATGTTATTTTTTAATATATCCAGCGTATCATAAATTGCTTCTCTTGTATGTATTACTATTGGTAAATCTAACTTGTTTGCTATTTTTATTTGTTCTATAAATACTTTCCTTTGTTTTTGTTTATTTTCTTTATTCCAATAATAATCTAATCCTATTTCTCCTATTGCTACTACTTTTTTGTTTTTTGCTAATTTTTCTATTGCCGATAAATTTTCTTGTTTAAAATTATTTATATCATTTGGTGAAATTCCAACTGTTGCATATATAAATTTGTGACTGTTTGCTATTTGTATTGCTTTCTCAGAAGATTCCAAGCTGTAACCTGCATTTATTATTTTGCTTATTCCTGAATTATATATTGTTTTTAATATTTCTTCTTGGTCTAAATCAAATTTTTCATCATTATAGTGTGCATGTGAATCAAAAAACTCCATTTTTTCTCTCTTTTCTATTATTCTATTATTGCTACTACTGTTGCAACAGCACATTCTTTGCAATGTGATATTGATATATCTATGCTTTTAATTCTATCAAATTTTATGTCTAAAAACTCAATTGTTGGATTTCCATTTTCGTCATTTATTACTTGTGAATTATGCCAAGAAATATCAAATTTATTTTTTAATAATGGAGATACAGCTTTATATACCGCTTCTTTTGCTGCAAATCTTCCTGCATAATGATAATATTTTGACATTTTTTTGCTTTCGCAATACTCTATTTCGTCTGGAGTATAAATTATATCTAAAAAAGTTTTTCCAGATTTTTCTATTGATTCTTTAATTCTACTTATTTCTATTATATCTGTGCCACAAAGTACTTTCATTTTAGCCTCCATTATTGTCTTCGTTATGTTATTTTAATTATTGTTATTAAATTTACTATGTTTAATAATATTGATACTGCTAATATTGTTAAAATTGTTTTGTTTAACTTTGTATCTTTTTCTATATTTAATTCTTTGTATATTATATCATATCTACTCTTTAATTCATCATAAAGCTGCTCAAGCTCAAATACTTGCTTCCACTTGTTGTAAAAAATAGTTCCTGTTAATGAATTAGTTATTTCAGTAACCCATATCTCTTTTGCAAATTTTAAAAATTCTATTCTTACTTTTTCCATATTCTGTTTATTTTTTAACTCATTTTCTATTCTTTTTAAACATATTCTTTGATATAAACTAATTAATAATGTGTATAAGTATTCATTTTCATACTCAAATAATAAATTTGTGTAATTATTAATATCAATATTAGATGTCATAAGACTTGCACTTTGCTTTGTAAATCCAAATTTCGCATATTTAAATTGTTCTACTACTTCAATTGTTTTTTGTGGTTTTTGTATGTTAAAATTTAATGTGCTATTATTAGGCAAAACATTGCTATATCTTAAAAAATCTTGTTCTATATTATTAAAATCCTCATCTTTATTCCAATTTTCTTGGTCTATACATACATATGTATAAACAAAAAACCTTTTATTATATAAATCTAATTTAGATGTATTATGATTAACACCAGTTATTTTATCTATAAATTTTGAAATGTCAGACATGTTTGCAAACATGTCTGTTTGTATTTTTATATTATTATAATCTTTTAATTTGCTAAAATCAGAGTTGATATCTTTGAATTTATAATTAAAATCTAATAAATCGGAAAAATTTTCTGTGTTATCTATATTAGTTTTTATAACTAAAAAGCATACTCCTGTATCTAAACAAATTATTTCTATTTTTTCTATATTAAAAAAAACTCCATTTTCATCACTAATTTTTCCTTGTATTTTTTTATCTAATTTATATTCAAATATATTACAATGCAATTTTGATAATATTTTAGCTTTGATATTATTATTAAAACTATTTAATTGACTTATCTTTCTTTTATCAAATGAAAAGCTAGGAAAAAAATATTCTCTTATGTTTTGAAAAAAGAAAGAATATAAATTAAAATCTTTTTCTTTTTCAAAAATTTTTAGACTATATTTTTCACTTTTTATTAAGCTTAATAAGTATTTTTCATAGGTATTTTCTTTTATAAAAAACGGCTTTATAAAATATGTATATTGATATTTTACTTTTGATTCCATTATTTCCCCTCTTTAGTTTTCAACTATTTTCTTTTACTTATTTTTCATAATATAATCCGTTATCACTTAAATGCCATTCTGCAATAAAATCAATATAAATACTATTGTCTAAATTTATTGTCAGCTCTTTAGAAATTACACCGTGCTTTATTAATGCTTCCCCAAACTCCATCTTTTTTAACTGCTGCATATCCGCTTCAAATTTTGTTCTGTTGCATCTTCATATATATAATCAATTACTACTTTTCCTGATTTATCTACATATCCATATTTTCCATCTTTTTTACTTAAAAATAGTGTATTTGATGTTAACAAATCAGATGATTTTTTTTCTTCAAATTTAAAGTTATAATATTTATATTCGTTATTTACATATGCTTTTATATAACCTTTTTCTATATTTATTTCTGATACTAATCCTATTATCTTTTGGCTTAAAGTATTGTCAAATATAACAGTTTCTGTCTCTGATTTATCTGCTTGTATAAATCCTCCATTTTCTATATATATCATATTTGTATATTCAAATGGTATAATCTCTTGATTTTCTAAATTTATTATTCCGTATTTTCCATCCTTTTTTGCTATATAATAAATTGAAAATGCATATTTTAATTCTTCATATGTAGGTGCTATTTTCTCTTCCTTATTTGTATTTATCACTCCATATTTTCCGTCTTTTACTATTATTATACTACCATCTGTTTTTGCTTCTTTTAATTCATCATATCCACCATCTATAATAATTTGCGAATCTTCTGTATTTAACAACTTCCAAACTCCTGCTTCTTTTACAGCAAATAAGCTAGAACTATTTAGGTATTTTATTTCCTCATATTTTGGTTCTATTAAAATAGTTGAAGTTGTACTAATTAATCCATATTGGTTATTTTCGTTTACTATTACATATTCATTTTTATACCCTTCTTTTAATGTAAGAATTTGTTTGTATTGCGTTGGTATTATTGTTTGCCCTTTTTCATTTATTAATCCTGAATTCCCAGCTTTTTTTATTATTATATTACTTTTTACACCCTTTAATGATGTTATTTCATCATAATCACATGGTATAACTTCTTTTCCTGTAAAATCTATTAATCCATATTTTCCGTTTTTACTCACTCTTAATATATTATCTTCATACCATATGTTTTGCTTTGAATCAAAATTGTCTATTGCTTCTATTTGGTCATATCCTGTTAAAATTTCTTCATTTTTTTCATTTACTGCTTTTGTTTTATATGTACCAGTCTCATCATTTACATCATATGTACATATAAATATAGGTTTTGAATTATTTGGTATAGATATAATTTCATCATATATTGGCTCTATTATTATGTTTCCTTCATCATTTATAATGCCAAATTTTCCATTTTCATATGCTGTATAATATGTATAGTTTTTTACCTCAACCTTATTATTACTTGTTTTCACAATATTAATAATTGACACTATAATCATTATTATTACTGCTACAGCAATAATTACTCCTATTACTTTTTTGAAATTTAGTTTTGGCTCTCCATCATATCTTTTACCTCTACTCATTTTTGGTTCCTCCTACGCTTTGTTACAGCTGGTCATTTTTCTTTACTATATCATAAAAGATTTCTTTTTCCAATAGTTTTCATATAGTTTTTTTGCAGTTTGAGGGCTATCTTCTCCATCCTTATTTTTTATAGGTGCAAAATCTTCTTCCCTTTTTCCTCTAAGTATTGATATATTATCAAACAATTTAAAACTATCAAAAATAAATTGTTCAAATTTATATGCATTTGGTATATTTGGTTTTATTAACTCTCCCTTTTCATTTATATATTCAGCTTTTTTTAATGCTATATGATATTCTAATTTATTTGTACTAGATGTTTTTATAGCATTTATATTAAACAAATTACACATTATATGTGATTCTCCAAAAACCAGCTCACCATTATCATATGTAATCCCTGCTATATCTTTTGGTAACTCCGTATACTCAATTACTTTTACTCTTCCGTTTTTTTTACAGAAAACGCCCACTTTTTCTTGAGGATTTCTTTTTAATACTGTTCTAGTTCCTATTTGATTTTTATTACTTACTGTTAGTCCTAATAATAATACATCTATATATTTTATTAAAATATTATCAACTGAACCAATAAATACCCACTCTATGCCTCTTTTCTCCATATCTGTTATTACTCCTTTTTTTTGCATAGAATTAAATATTCCTCCATTGCCATTTGGAGCTTCTTTAATAAATCCATCTTTTCCAATTAGTACCTTTCCTTGCTCATTAATTATTGGCAATTCTTCTTGTGCAAAAATATAAATATATTCTTTTGGATATCCAAAATAATTCTTTTCTTTTAAAAAATCTATTGTATCAGTATTGTTTTCTTTACTTGTCATTATATACCATGGTATAACTACATCATATTCACGATTTGCTCTTTTTAATGTATCTGCAATAATTTCAAATAAATATTTTTGACCATTTTCAAGTTCTATTTTATATGTCCCTTTTGGCTTACAATGTCCGAAGTCTTGTTCCTTGACCTCCTGCCATTGTTGCAATAGCAAATTTATTGTTTTTTATTATTTCTATTCCTATATCTTCAAACCTTTTTACTTCTTCTTGAGATAATTTATCTGGATTTATACCTGCTATTGGTTGTAATTCTTCTAAATCTACATATATATCTTCAAATGTTTTTTCATATAATTGTTTTAGTTGTTCAAAATCAATTTTTAATATTTGATTAATTAATTTATTTTTAGTTTGTTCATCTGATTTTTCTAAAAATTTTACAACATGTTTTTGATTATATTTATTTAATATTTTTTTTGCTTCTTTATAATTATTATCCACTTTTTTCTCCTTTTAACTTAAATATCATAATATATTTTCCTTCTTTTGTCTACTATCTATTTTTTGTTGTTATATATTTATTCCAAAATAATATATATAATTAGAGGTGAATTAAAATTAAATTCATTATATTAAAAATAAAAAAATTGTTTATTCCACTTTTCATATGTTTATTTACCATGTTTTTACTTATATTTTCAAACAGTAATCTTTCATCTGCTAAAACTGGACTAACTTTATGGGCTAATTCTGTAGTTCCCTCTTTATTGCCATTTTTTATAGCAACAGAACTTTTAGGTTACACTAATATTATATCTCTTTTAGGAAAATCTTTAACTAAATTTATGAAACCAATTTTTAATGTTCCTGGTGAAGGTGCCTTTCCTTTTATTATGGGCATTATTAGTGGCTATCCTATGGGTGCAAAAATTGTTTCCACTTTTAAAGAGCAGAGTATTTGTACTAATGATGAATGTGAAAGATTAATTGCTTTTACAAACAACTCTGGCCCTCTTTTTATAATAGGAACTATTGGGGTTGGACTTTTTAAAGATGCTAAAATAGGCTTTTTATTATTTTTAACACATATTTTAGCATGTATTACTGTTGGTTTTTTATTTAGATGGTGGAAATCAAATAAAAGAAAAAGAACTTCTTGTATAAATGTAAATAATAAAAATTTTCAGTCTAAAATTTCATTATCAAATTTAGGTGAAATCTTAGCTTTTTCTATTATGAATTCTATAAATACCATTCTCCTAATTGGTGGTTTTATTGTTCTTTTTTCTGTAGTTATATCAATTTTAGATGATAGTAAAATTCTACAATTTTTTGCTAATAGTATATCACCAGTTTTAAATGTTTTTAATATACCAAATAAATTTGCAGAAGGAATACTTACTGGTCTTATTGAGGTTACAAATGGTGTATGCAGTGTTTCTGCCATTTCTAATAAATATATTTCTACTAATATTATAATATGTGCATTTTTACTAGGCTTTGGTGGTATTTCTATTACTTTGCAAATTTTGAGCATAACCTCTAAATCTGAAATTTCTATTAAGCCTTATATATTTGGAAAACTCCTTCAAGGTGTATTTGCAGCTTTTTACACTTATTTAATTATATATAATTTTCCTTTATTTAACTTGAATTTATAAAACCTTGTTATATACAGAAAAATCTTATATGAGGTTAAGATAAATGCCAATTTTTTCTATATATTATTTTTTGCTGCTTCAATTAACCCTTTAAATAATGGGCTTGGTCTATTTGGTCTTGATTTAAACTCTGGGTGAAATTGCCCTGCAATAAAATATGGGTGATTTTTTAATTCAACTATTTCAACAAGTTTGCCATCTGGTGATGTTCCTGAACATATTAAACCTGCTTCCTCCATCATTTTCTTATATTTATTATTATATTCATATCTATGTCTATGTCTTTCTTCTATTTCCTTTGTTTGGTACAAATTATATGCTTTGCTATTTTCTTTTAAAACACAAGGATAACTTCCAAGTCTCATTGTTCCACCTTTATTTTCTATACTTTTTTGTTCATCCATAATATGTATTACTTGATTTGAAGTTTGTTTGTCAAACTCTTCTGAATTTGCATCTTTTAAACCTAATACATTTTTTGCAAATTCTACTACTGCCATTTGCATTCCCAAGCATATTCCCAAAAATGGAATATTGTTTTCTCTAACATATTTTATTGTTGCAATTTTTCCTTCAATTCCTCTATTACCAAAGCCTCCAGGAACTAAAAGTGCATTATATTTAGCCAATTTTTCTTTTGCGTTTTGCTCTGTTATTTCTTCTGAATCTACAAAATCTATATTTACTTTTACTTTATTTGCAAATCCTGCATGTCTTAAGCTTTCTGCAACTGAAAGATATGAATCTTCCAATGAAACATATTTACCAACAATTGCTACTTTTACAGCACTTCCTTGTATGTTTCTAATATCATCTATCATTTTCTGCCATTCTTTGTTTTGTGGCTCTATTTTGTTTAATTTTAAATATTTACACACTTCTTCTGTAAGCCCTTCTTTTTCAAGCATTAATGGTACTGCATATAAATTATCTACAGTTGAATTTTGTATTACACTTTCTGATCTTACATTACAATATAATGCTATTTTTTCTTTCATACTATCTGTTATTGGTAATTCCGACCTGCAAACCAATATATCTGGTTTTATTCCTAATGATTGAAGCTCTTTCACAGAATGTTGTGTAGGTTTAGATTTTAATTCATTAGAACCTGAAATATATGGTAAAAGTGTTACATGAATGTATATTACATCTTCTTTCGGTTTTTCTATTCCTACTTGTCTTATTGCCTCTATAAATGATAACCCTTCTATATCTCCAATTGTTCCACCTATTTCTGTTATAACAATATCCACATCTGTATTTTCAAAACTATATATATTTTCTTTTATTTCATTTGTAATATGTGGTATTACTTGAACAGTTTTACCTAGATATTCTCCTTTTCTTTCTTTTTCTATTACACTTGAATAAATTCTACCAGTAGTAATACTTGAATTTTTAGTTAAATTTTCATCTATAAATCTTTCGTAATGCCCCAAATCTAAATCTGTTTCTGCTCCATCATCTGTTACAAACACTTCTCCATGTTCAATAGGGCTCATTGTCCCTGGGTCTACATTTATATATGGATCCATCTTTTGTATTGTAACTTTATAACCTCTGTTTTTTAAAAGCCTGCCTAATGATGCTGCTGTTATTCCTTTTCCTAACCCTGATACTACTCCCCCTGTTACAAAAATATACTTTGTGTTCATTTTATTTTCCTCCTAAAAACAAAATAGACTTAAAAACCATACCCAAAAATTAGAGTTTTTTTTAAATCTATTATTTTTATATTAATATTGAATATATTATCACTTTTTGGTGTTTTATGCAAGTATTTTTTTATGGAATTTTCATTCTATTTTATGTTCCTCCAGCTGGAAGCGTCCCTGATGGGACATCACTCTGCTAATGCTGGTATAGTGTGTGGATTATTCTCCCCATTTGTTCCTGTGCATTTGTCGATTTGAATGTTAGGTCCTAGAGAAACTACGGCACGCAGACCGTGATTATTGGAGTCTGACCTGTCGTCCGAATAAAACATGTTATTCCCGGCAATATGACTGTAAACAAAGCACAATCCATAGCGGGCATATTCCGAGGTGTTCGTAACATAGCGCGTGGCCAACCAATAACCATCGTTCAAGTTTTCTAGCGTCGTTTTTGCTTCTCCATATTTCGTTGCATCAATTGTAATATAATAATATATCTGCGTTGTTGTTAAGCCTTTTATATTTGCTTGCTTTCTTGCATTATTTCCTGTGCTTGCATCTAATTGTGCTGAATTAGATGCATCTATTCCATTTGTTTTTAATCTTTCTTTTATTGTTGCTTCTGGTTCTTTATCTATGTTTATTCCTGATTTATTTTCTTGTGCATATATGTTTGGATAATAACTGTTTGCTATCGTGTATGTTTTTAGATTACCATATCCACTATATCCGTTCTTTGCTACTTTTCCTGCTGGTGTCATATGGGCTTCTATATCTTTTAGGTTTATGCTTCTTGCTTCTACCCCTAATGTGCTATTACTATATAATACTTTACATATGTCATGCATTAAATATACTCCATTGTTATATCCTTGGGCCCCTTGAAAATATACATCTCCTGTTGGTGTGCTTACTAAATCTACTGTTCCGTCTGGATATATGTTTAATATCTGCCATTTCAGGTTTGGAGCTTGGCTTATTGTTTGAGTTGTAGTATATCCTGAATATGTGTTTACTTCTGTGTTTAATGCTGTTACTGCTGTATTTATTGGTGCTGTTGGTACATAATTTACGTAATCTCCTATTTTTAACCCTGGTCTTGCTACTATGTCTCCATTTTCATCTACTATTGTTTCGGTTTCACCTATTATTATTGTATATGTTCCGTCTTCTACATTGTATGTTACTACATTTTCTCCTAAATTATCTTCTAAATAATCTCCTAAATCACCTGAATATTCTTGTTCCTTATAATATGTAAGTAATGTTTGTATTTGCTTTTCTGCCTCTTTTTGTTTGGATTTTATTGCAGCATCTTGTGCTGTACCTATTAATCCTCCATTTATTGCTACTGCTATGCTTACTCCTACTAGTATTAGCATTACTATAATTGTTATAATTAATACTATTAAAGTTATCCCTTTGCTTTTGTTCATTCTCTTTCTCCTCCTTATATGAAATAAAGAATAATTAATCATTATTAATTGTAACACTAGTTGCATGTCCATAATGAATCATTTTACAATTTCATAGATAATAGTTTTGATATTCCGTTTTCTTCCATTGTAATTCCATATACTGTGTCTGCTACCTCCATTGTTCCCTTTCTATGCGTTATTACTAAAAATTGTGTTTCTTTGGTAAATTTATTTAGGTATTCTGCAAATCTATATACATTTACATCATCAAGTGCTGCTTCTATTTCGTCTAATACACAAAATGGTGCTGGGTTTATTTTTAGTATCGCAAATAATAATGCAATTGCTGTAAATGCTTTTTCTCCTCCTGATAATAATGTCATGTTTTGAAGTTTTTTTCCTGGTGGTTGTGCTTCTATGTCTACCCCACATTCTAATATATTGTTTTCATCTGTAAGCTTTAGTTCTGCTTTTCCTCCACCAAATAATTCACTAAATACTTCTCCAAAATTTTTGTTTATTATTTTAAATTGTTTTGCAAATTGTTCTTTCATGATTTTTGTCATGTCTTGTATTACTTTTTTTAATTTGATGCTAGAATTTTCTAAGTCTAATCTTTGTTCACACATAAAGTCATATCTTTCTTTTGTTTGCTTATATTCATCAATAGAATCTATGTTTATACTGCCAAGAGACTTAATTTCTTCTCTTAAGCCTTTTACTTGTTTCGTAGTTTCTTGAACATTTACTGGTTTTTTATATTCTTCTTTAATATTGTTTGGAGTAATTTCATAATCCTCCCACATTTTATTTATTATTTGCTCTAATTCATATTCTATTTTAGATTTTTTTACCTCTTGTTTATTTATTTGTGCTTTTAAATCTTCTATAGTTTTTAGTTGATTTATAATCTCTTTTTCTGTGTTTGTAAGTTCTTCGTTTTTTATTACTCTTTCTTTTTTTAATTCCTCAACTTTAACTCCACTTGTATTTACATCTTTCTGCATTTGGTCTATTTGTGCATTTAAGTTTATAATTTCTTGTTTTAAATTTTCGTTGTCTTGTATAATTTTTTCTCTTACATTTTTTTTGTTTTGCACACTAATTTTGTTGTTTTCAATATCTTGGTCTATTCTTTGAGCTAATTCATCTATTGATGCACTACTTTCATCAAATGAAGTAACTGATATTTTTAAATTTGTAATATCAAAATTTAAATCATCAATATATTTTTGATTATCTTTATTTTTATCACTAAATGCTTTTACTTCTGATTCAAAGATTTCTATTTGTTTTTGCAATTCTTCTACTTCTTTTTGTAATAATTC
>JAUNSM010000008.1:0-7548 GCA_030539215.1 Clostridia bacterium | reverse complement strand
AATGTTTAATTAAGAACCTAGGAATAATAATAATATTTTCTGTTTTATCATTTTGTATTTGATTTAGTTCTTTTCTGAAATCTGCAAGTTTTTTTTCTAATCTTTCAATATTTTCTTCTATTGCTATAACCTTTTGTTTTTCTGTTGCATATGTAATTTGAGTATCTTGCATAATATGCTCTAATCCCATTACTTCTTCTATAACATCTTCTTCAGACTTTTGGTATTCTTGTTTTTCTAATTCTAATTCCTTTATCTTTTTATTTATGTTTTTAACATCTTTTTCTAATTCTTTTATTTGTGAAGTTCTTCCAATTATGTTGTTAGTTTTTACTGTTGTAGAACCTCCAGTTATTGCACCACTTGGGTTTATAACATCGCCTTTTAATGTTACTATTCTAAAAGAATATTTGTTTTGTTTTGCTAAAATAATTGCTGTTTCCATATTGTTTACAATTACTGTTCTGCCAAGCAAATTTAATATTATTTCTTCATATTTTTTATCTACCTTTACTAATTCTGCTGCAATGCCTATTACTCCAGTTAAATTATTTTTTATTAATCTATCAATCCTTTTGCCTTTTACAGATGCAATTGGTAAAAATGATGCTCTTCCTAAATTGTTTTTTCTTAAATGTTCTATTAGTTTTTTAGCATCTTCTTCTGTATCTGTAACTATATTTTGAAGTGTTTGCCCTAAAGACATTTCTATTGCTGTTTCATAATCTTTTGGAACTGATAATATATTTGCTAAAACTCCATGCATTCCTTTTTTTAAATTTAAATTTTTATCACAGTCTAACAATAAAGATTTTACACTTCTAATGTATCCTTCTTTTTCTTTCTCCATATCAGTTAAAAATTTTAGTTTTGAATCTTTTACTCTTGCCTCTGTAGAAAGTTTATTTATTTTATCTTGATATTCTTTTAACTTGTTAAGACTAGTCTGTTTTTTTTCATTTATTATTTCTAATTGTTTAGTTGCTTCATTTCTTTTTGCTTCTATTTCATAAAAAGTTTTAGAAATTTCGTTTTTATCTAATCTCTTTTCATCTAATTGTGAAATAATGTCTGATATTTCACTTTTAACTATTCTTTCTCTTTTTCCCAAATTATCATAATTTACTTTTTGAGTATTAATATAAGTTGCTTTTTCATATTTTAAATCTGTGTTTTCCTCTATTTTCTTTTTCTTTTCTTCTATTTGTTTTTCTTCTGATGATAATTTTTTACTTATTTGTTCTAATTCTTTTTCTTTTTCCTCTAATTCTTTTGCAAATTTTTCTCTATTTAAAAACAAATTATTCTTTTTTTCTAATCTTTGTTCTTTTTCTTTTTTTAATTCTGTAATTTTTAAAATAGCTTCTTCTATTTCTTTTAAATATCTATCATAATTTTGCTCATTATTTGCAATTCTTTCATTTGCAATACTTATATCTGTATTTATTTTTTCTTGTTTTTGACTCATTTCAAAACCTAGGTTTTGTGTTTCTTCTATTTTTAAGGTTATTTCATCTATATTTAATTTTAATTTGTCTTTTAAGTTTTGTTTATCTTGCATTATTGCTTCTTCATTATTGTTTTGGTTTGTATAGATTTCTATATCTTTTGCTATTTCTGTTATTTTTTGTTTATAATTATCTATGTTAAATAAAAATAGACCTATTTCTATTTTTTTTAATTCTTCTCGTAAATCTAAAAACTTTTTTGCCTTCTCTGACTGTTTTTTTAGAGGTTCTATATTTGTTTCTATTTCTGATAAAATATCATTTATTCTTAAAAGATTTAGCTTTGTTTGTTCTAGTTTCTTTTCAGAATCATTTTTTCTTGCTCTATATTTTACAATACCTGCTGCTTCTTCAAATATACTACGTCTATCTTCTGATTTGTTACTTAATATTTCATCTATTTTACCTTGTCCTATTATTGAATATCCATCTTTTCCAATACCTGTATCCATAAATAATTCTAAAACATCTTTTAATCTACATGGTGTTTTATTAATATAATATCCTGATTCACCGCTTCTATATATTCTTCTAGTAACAGTAACCTCTGAAAATTCTATTGGTAATTTTGAATCACTATTATCAATAACAATAGAGGCTTCAGCAAAACCTAATGACTTTCTATTTTCTGTTCCTGCAAATATTATATCTTCTGATTTTGCACCTCTTAAAGATTTCATGCTTTGTTCTCCAAGCACCCATCTAATACTGTCAGATATATTGCTTTTACCAGAACCATTTGGTCCTATTACTGTTGTAATACCTGGCATAAATTCTAATACTGTTCTATCTGCAAAAGACTTAAATCCTTGCAATTCTAACCTTTTTAAATACATTTTTTTCACCTTTTGTCAAAATTCTTTTATATCATATATTAAAATATATTTTTTAGCAATATCTTTCTTCATCTTTTTCAGACAATTGATTTATATTTTATTTTTTCCGAAATTTTTTTCCTCCATTGGCATTCCACAACTTTGACATATTTTATTTTCCATAATTTTCATTCCTTTCTTGTATTTTTATATTTTTATCAAATTCTGCTGTGTTACTATATTTGATATTACATTTAGAAATATCTTGTTCTTCCATTAATTAATTTTTATTATAACACATCAAACATTTAATTTCTACAAATTTTATCACTTTTTTGTGTGTTTCTACATATTATATATTAAGCTATATGCTATATAAAGAAAAGGAATGATATTAATGGATTTTGAAAAAGATTTTTGTCCAGTAGTTAAAGTTGATGGATTTATTGAAAAAGGTAAACAATTTGACTTGGAAATTAATCTTCCAGAAGATAACCGAAATGTTATATATGGTGTAATTAAAGATTGTTACAAAGACCCTGTTGAGGATGCTGTTGTAAAACTTATAGAAGTATGTTATGAATATGGAAAAGAAGAAAGAAAGCCAGTTTCTCATACTTTTACTGACAAAGATGGAGAATTTGTTTTTGGACCACTTTGTCCAGATAAATCATATGAAATACAAATTTGGGTAAATCAAGTTAAACATGTTAAAATATGTAAAGATTGTAAACGTCACGGAAAATGTTTAAAAGGTGTAAAATTAGAGTGTCCAAAAAAGTATTTTAAAGACGATTGCAAGGAAGATTGTAAACCACAAAATGATGATTGCAAACCAGAATATAACAATAAATGCAACTAAAGAATAAAAAGGAGCTATGCTCCTTTTTATTCTTTAAAATGCTCCCATTTTTTTTGCTAATTGTTTTCCTCTTTTCATTATCCTTTTTTTGTTCATCATTCCATCACTATACATAAGTGCTACTCCTGCAGCTATTGCTGTTCCTATTATCATTCCTTTAACAAATTTCATTATTATATCCTCCTATTTCAATTTTCTTTATTATTATTCCTTTTCTTTTCATTTATATACTGTTTTGCTAATGAATAAATTTCGTAAATTGTAATTATTATTAGAAAAATGCCAAAATATTTTTTTAAATGATTTACATCCATTTTTACAGAAATTTTTGCTCCAAATATTGCTCCTATAATTCCAGATATTGCTACTGGTATACCAATTTCCCAATTTATTAATTTTTCTTTAACTGTTGTAATAATTGCCGTAATTGATGTTGGCAAAAAAAAACTAAATTTGTGGCTTGTGCTGTATGTTGATTTACCC
Organism: Clostridia bacterium; assembly: GCA_030539215.1. GTDB lineage: Bacteria > Bacillota > Clostridia > TANB77 > CAG-508 > CAG-452. Next base: position 3,880 of record JAUNSM010000008.1, on the reverse strand, counting down.
CCATAAAAATAGAAAGTATAAGTATTAAAATTGTTCCTCCTCCCATACCTGTTCCACTTACTGTTCCAGAAATTAATCCTGTAAAAAATTCTAACATTTTAGCCTCCATTTAAACCTGTTAAAATTATTATTTAGTACATCATTTTTATTGATACATAAGCTAAAAAAATAATAAACGCTATTTTTAAAACTTTATCAGATAGCTTTTTTAATAATTTTGCACCTATAAAACCTCCTACTATTCCACCTATTGCACATTTAATTCCTATTGACCAATCTACATAATTATTACTGTAATAAAATAATCCACTAGTAATTACCATTGGCAGAATTGCAAATACGGAGGTTGCTCTTGCTTCTGCTTCCTTTAATTTAAATATATGAACAAATGAAGGTACAACTATCATTCCTCCTCCTGCTGCAAATAATCCACTTATAAAACCGGCTATTATTCCTATTGATACTTTTTTAATCACTTTATCCTCCAATAGAGTTTTTATAAATTATTCATCATCTTTTTTAAACTTTTTTCAATTTCTCGTTTATATTTATTAAATATTTCTTCTGCTAAAATTGTAAGCTCATTATCACATTTAAGCATTTGAAATATTATTTCTTTTTTTAATTCCTCGTTTTGAATGTTTTCCGCTTTATCTAAAAAAGCTTGTAATTCTTTTAAATATTTTTGGCTGTTTGCCTTCCATTCTCCATTTTCTACTTCTTTCATATGTTTAGTTTTTATCAAAATCATAATTTTATACTCCCATTTTTTGTAAACATTATATCAGTATTTTTACTGATAGGCAACATTTTATTACGCTTACAGTTATATTAATTTAACTCCATGTCATTTTAAGACATTAGATGATAAAATACAACAAAATTACAAAAAAAGTGAGATGAATTTTCATGATTAAAATAAAATTATCAGATTTATTAGGAAAACATAAGATGACTCAAAAAGCATTGTCTGAAATTACAAATATTAGACCTGCAACTATTTCTAAAATGTATTATGAAGAGGTAAAAAGAATTGATATAAAACATTTAAATAATATTTGCAAAGCTTTTGATTGTGAAATATCAGAATTGATAGAATATATTCCAGAAAGAAAAAAAATTAAAAATACTAAAAAAGAAATTTAACATTTGTAAAATTTCTTTTTTAATAATTTTAATTCCAATTGAAATATTTTGTTCCAACCATTTTGTCTGGTAAATATTGTTGTTCCACTTGATGGTTTGGATAATCATGTGGATATTTATAACCTTGTCCATATCCTAATTTTTCCATTCCACTTATAGGTGCATTTCTTATATGCATTGGTATTTCCCCTGTATCTTTATTTTGCACGTCTTCTAAAGCTCTATCTATAGCTAAATATGATGCATTAGATTTTTTACAATTTGCTACATATATAGCTGCCTCTGATAAAATTATCCTTGCTTCTGGCATTCCAATGCTTGCGACTGCTTGCATTGCGGCATTTGCTACCACCAATGCATTTGGATTAGCTAATCCTACATCTTCTGCTGCTGCAATCACTATTCTTCTTGCTATAAAAACTGGGTCTTCTCCAGCATTTATTGCTCTTGCTAAATAAAATGTTGTTGCATCTGGGTCGCTACCTCTCATAGATTTTATAAATGCACTTATATTGTCATAATGGCTATCTCCTGATTTATCAAATATTGCCTTTTTTTTGCCTATACATTCTGCTGCAATTTCATTTGTTATATTTATTATTCCATTTTTATCTACAGGAGTTGTAAGTACTGCAACCTCTAAACTATTTAATGAAGTCCTTACATCTCCATTTGAAAATTCTGCAATTTTTTTAAGTGTGCTATCTTCTATTTTTAAATTATAGTTTCCTAATCCTTCTGGATTTGTAATTGCACTTTTTAATATTGTAAATACATTTTCTACTGTTAATGGTTGTAATTTAAAAACTATTGACCTTGAAATTAATGCTTTATTTACCTCAAAATATGGATTTTCTGTTGTTGCTCCTATTAATATTACTGTTCCATCTTCTACAAATGGTAATAGCGCATCTTGTTGAAGCTTATTAAATCTATGTATTTCATCTATAAATAATATGCATTTTCCCGTAGGATTTAGTAGTACATTTTTAGCTTCTGAAATTGCATTTTTTATATCTGCTACACCACTTGTTACTGCATTTAATTTTATAAATTTATATTTAGTTGTATTACTAATTACTTTTGCAAGTGAAGTTTTTCCGTGAACCTGTTGGTCCCCATAAAATTATACTAGATAATCTATCTGCTTTTATAGTTCTGTATAATACTTTATCTTTCCCTAATATCTCTTCTTGACCTATAAATTCTTCTAATGTTTTTGGTCTTACTCTATATGCGAGTGGTATGTTTAAATCCATAACTTTCCTTTCTAAATAAATTAATTTTTTGCTAAATATTTTAATGCCTGTTTTATTATTTGCTCTAGTTCTAAATTTTTAATATCTATTTTTTCAAATACCTTTTCTATTTCTCTTCTAGTATAACCTAAAACCTGTAATGCTGTAATTGCCTCGTTATCTTTATTATCCTCTTCAATTACTAAATTTAACTCTTGGTTTTTGTTTATTGTTTCTTCAGATTTTAATTTATCTTTTAATTCTAATATTATTCTTGCGGCAGTCTTTTTGCCTATTCCTGGTATTTTTACTAGCTTTGTAACATCATTTGATATAATAGCTAATGCAAAACTAGATGGGCTAATTTCTGATAGCATAATTATTGCAGATTTTGCACCCACTCCACTAACTGATATTAATAATTCAAACATTCTTAATTCTTCATTAGATAAAAAACCATATAAACTAATATTATCTTCTCTAACATAATAATGTGTATATACTTTAACAGTTTGTTTTATTTCACCTAATCTTTCAATTGATTTTAATGGCATAAATATTTTATATCCTACCCCATTTACATCAATTATAACAAAAGTATCTGTTTTTGTATCTAAAATTCCTTTTATATATGCAAACATAATTCCTCCCAAAACTACAAACAAATTTTCTGCATTTATTTTATCATATATATTTTTTTTTGCAATAGCTAATTAAAAAAATAACACATTTATAGTTAATAGTACTAGATAGGTTTTTTTAATTTTAGAGACAAGCTGTATATTTTTAGGCTTAAAACATACGGCTTGTCTCTATTTACCTACTTTATCTTTTACAATTAGAATAATTGCTCAATTTACTTTGGAATTTTTGTTGAATTTTATATTGACATTTACATTGTTTTTTTGTTATGTGAACACGCTTGTTTAAAGCACTTCGCCGTGTGACGCTAGGTCACACGGCGGTTTTTTCTACTCTGCATTTATACTTCATTCAATACCAAATAACTTAACCCAGTTGTAGTATCAGTACTATTTCCTACCGAAAATTCCACATCAAAACCGAAGAGAAATTACCGGGCGAACCCCAATGGCATTGCTATAGTAGTAGTACACATAGCCGCTATAGTACACACGGTGCACGTCGTAAGTGTTACTGCTAGACGGAGAGGCCAACCAGTAGTAGCCGTCGCCACTGTAAGTGAACCCAGTTAATCCTGCGTTCGGTAAATTGTTTAATTTAAATAATCCTGGGGCTGGTTCTGTATTGATTGTTCCATATGAATTTATATTTGGTGCTTCTGCTTGTCCTCTTTCTTTGTTTATTTCTGGCAATGTTAACATTCTTACTTTATCTGCGTTTCCTGTTAAGAATAAATTTCCTCCATTTGTATTTTCTTCTACTCTTGTTCCATTTTTTGTTACTGCGTTATACCATCCTATATTATATTTATTTGAAAGGTTATTATAATTAATTTCTGTATAAATAAATGGTAT
>JAUNSM010000007.1 GCA_030539215.1 Clostridia bacterium | reverse complement strand
ACATTGTAAAAATTTTTTATAAAAGTGTATCATTTAATATTGCAATTTATAAATACGTCCCCATTCAAAATTTCCATTGAATATGCAATATTTTTATGATATACTATTTCAAAATGTAATATTAAGGGGTCAAAATAAAATGAGACACAAGAAAGTAAAAAATTTGAAGTTCTTAAGAAACATAATAATATGCATAACTTCTCTATTAATTGTTGAATTTATAGTTAATACAGCTCCAGGATATAAAATAGATAAATACAAAGATAGAATTAATTTAATAATAAATGAGGAAAATAGAACAGAGGATTTAAAACATGATATATATATAAATGAAAAAGGTACAATATATATATCTGAAGAAGATGTTAAAAATTTATTTGATGCTACAATTTATCATGATCAAAAATATAATCAAATTATAACAACATCAAATACAAAAGTAGCAAATATAGTAATTGATGAAAAACAAATGATTGTTAATAATTCTATAGTTAGTATGTTAGATTCAATAATAAAAATTGATAATAATATATATTTACCTATTTCAGATATGTCAATAGTTTATAATATTAATATAAAATATATTAAAAATACAAATAAAGTTATTATAGATGAGTTGGATAAAGGAATGATAAATGCAAAGGTTACAAAGGAAAGCAATATTAAATTTAGACCAAGAGCATTATCTAAAAATATAGGTATACTAAAACAAGGAGAAACAGTTAGTTGTTTTTATATAACAAGTAAAGGTTGGAGACAAATAAGAACATCAGATGGAACAATAGGATATATTAAAAATGATAAACTTACAGCTGAATATATTGTAAGGCAAGATATGATACAACAAAAAGAAGCAGTAAAAATTGAAAAAAGCATGTATATAAAGGACAGTTTTAATATATCAGATGGTAAAGAAATAAAAACAGTAATATTAAATAGTATTTTTAATATAAATAATGGAAATGTAACAGTTTCTCAAAACAAAGGAGATATAGAAGATTCAAATAAATTATGGGCTTGTGTATCTAATAAATCAGTAGAAATGCAAACAAATAGTTTATTACAAGACTATAAAACAAGAACAAAATTAATAGATGAAATAATAAGTAATTTAATACAAAATGATATAAATGGGCTTAGTATAGAGTTTAGTCAAATTGATAAAGAAAATATAATAAGATTTGTAATAGAACTTACACCTAAATTAAAAGAGATTGGTATAACAACATGTATTGTATTAGATTCAAATATGGAAAAACAAGATTATATAAATATTGTAGATTACATTGTAGAATAGGAGAAGAAAATGAAGAAATTAGTTAAAAATGTAAAAGCATTAATAATAGGAATAGTATCTATAGTAGTATTAATAATAATTAGCTTTGGAGTGTGGTATTCTGCATCAATTTCACCTATTAGTAAAAATGAAGAAGAAATAGAAATTACAATTCCACTAGGAAGTGGAACAAGCAATATTGCAAGCATATTAAAACAGAATAATTTGATTAAAAACAAAATAGCATTTAAAATATATGTAAAATTAAACCAAGTATCAGATTTTCAAGCAGGTACGTATTATTTAAAACAAAATATGAATTTAAAAGAAATTACAGATATGTTAAAAACAGGAATTATGCATGACCCTAATCAATTTAGTATAACTTATTTAGAAGGTAAAAATTTTAGATGGCTTGCAAAAAAAATAGCTGAAATTACAAATAATACACAAGAAGATGTAATAAGTGTTTTAGAAAATGAGCAATACATAAATACATTAATTGAAAAATATTGGTTTTTAACAGATGAACTAAAAAATGAAAATATATATTATGCATTAGAAGGATATTTGTTTCCAGATACTTATGCATTAGAAAATAAAGAGGCAACAGTAGAAGAAATATTTGAAAAAATGTTAAATAGAATGGAAGATATATTAAAAGAATATAAAGACGAGATAAATAACAGCAAATATAGTGTACATGAAATTTTAACGATTGCTTCAATTATAGAAATGGAGTCAATGAATGATGAAGGAAGAAAAGATGTATCAAGTGTAATATATAACAGATTAAATACAAATATGGCAATACAAAGTGATGTTACAACATATTATGCATTTAAAGTAGATATGGGAGAAAGAGATTTGTATCAAAAAGAAATTAATACATATAATCCATATAATACTAGAGGACCAAATATGGAGGGAAAGCTTCCAATAGGGCCAATATCATCAATAAGTAAAAAAAGTATAGAGGCTGCATTAAATCCAAATAATACAAATTATTTATTTTTTGTAGCAGATAAAAATGGAAAGTTATATTTTACAAAGACAGATAGTGAACACAATAAAATAGTAAGTGAATTAAAATCACAAGGATTATGGTTAGAATATTAAAGAGGAGGAAATATAATGAAGGAACAAATTGCTAAAATTAAAGAAAATGCTTTAAAAGAAATTGAAGAGGCACAAACTTTGCAAGAATTAGACTCAGCAAGGGTGAAATATTTAGGAAAAAAAGGAGAATTAACAGTAGTTTTAAAAGGAATGAAAGATTTGTCTCAAGAGGAGAGACCTGTTATAGGTAGTTTAGTTAATGAAGTAAGAGCTAAGATAGAAGCTAAAATTAAGAGTATAGAAAATATTTTTGAAGAACAAGAATTAAACAAAAAATTAGAAAACGAAAAAATAGATATTACACTTCCAAGCACAAAAATGAAAAGAGGAAGTAAACATTCAATAAATAGAGTTATAGAAGAAATTGAAGATTTATTTGTTTCTATGGGTTATGATGTTGTAAATGGACCAGAATTAGAAAGAGATGAGTATGTTTTTGAAAAATTAAATATTCCAAAGGGACATCCAGCAAGGGATATGCAAGACAGCTTTTATATTGATTCAGAATATTTGCTAAGGACGCAAACATCTTCTGTACAAGTGAGAACTATGCTTGAAAATAAAGAAAAAACACCAATAAGGATTATATGCCCAGGTAAGACATACAGAAGAGATGATGATGCAACACATTCACATCAATTTGGTCAAGTGGAAGGATTAGTGATAGATAAAAAAGAGAAGAATGTTTCTTTAGCAGATTTAAAGGGAACATTAGAGATTTTTGCAAAAAAGATGTTAGGAGAAAATTCAAAATTAAGATTTAGACCTAGTTATTTTCCATTTACAGAGCCAAGCTATGAAGTAGATGTTAGCTGCTTTAAATGCCAAGGCAAAGGGTGTAATCTTTGTAAAAATACAGGTTGGATAGAAGTTTTTGCAGCAGGTATGGTGCATCCAAATGTTTTAAGAATGTGTGGTTATAATCCAGAAGAATACGCAGGCTTTGCTTTTGGACCAGGATTAGACAGAATTACAATGTTTAAATATGGAATACCAGACATTAGGATTCTATATGCGAATGATTTAAGATTCTTAAATCAATTTGATAGAAAGGATGTGTAAAAGATATGAAGCTTAGTAAAAATTTTGTAAAAGATTATATAAATATAGATGTAGATATAAAAACATTAGCAGAAGATATGACGAGAGTAGGAAACGAATATGATTCTGCTTTAATGTTAATAAATGCTACAAACTTAATTATAGGTGAAGTTATAGAATGTGAAATGCATCCAGATTCAGACCATTTGCATGTTTGCAAAGTAAACATAGGAAACGAAATATTAGACATAGTATGTGGAGCACCAAATGTAAGAAAAGGATTAAAGGTTATACTTGCCCAAGTAGGAGCAGAACTTCCAGGAGATTTTAAAATAAAAAAAGGAAATATTAGAGGAAAAGAATCAAATGGTATGATATGTTCTTTAGCTGAACTTGGAATAGAATCAAAATTTTTAAGTGATGCAGATAAAAATGGAATACACGAATTACCAAATGATGCACCAGTTGGAGAAGACCCAATTAAGTTTATGAAATTAGATGATGAAATTGCAGATTTTGAATTAACAGCAAATAGGGGAGATTTATTAAGCATATTAGGAATGGCATATGAATTAGGTGCAATATATGATAAACCAGTTAAAGAAATAGATTTAAACCATAGTGAAACTTTAGAAGATATAAATAATAGTTTTAAAGTAGAAGTACAAACAGAAAATTGCAGTTTGTTTTTAGCGAAAAAAGCGGTAAATGTAATAATAAAAGAAAGCCCAGATTTTATAAAAAATAGATTAATTGCAAGTGGAATAAGGCCAATAAATAATGTTGTAGATATTAGTAATTATGTTATGTTAGAAGTAGGTCAGCCTTTACACTTTTATGACGCAGATAAATTAGGAGATAAAATTTTAGTTAGAATGGCTAAAAATAATGAAAAATTAACAACTTTAGATAATATGGAAAGAAGCTTAACCAATGAGGACATAATTATAACAAATGGAAAAGAAGCAATAGGATTAGCAGGTGTTATGGGGGGACTTTCAACAGAGGTAGAGGCAGATACAAAAAATATTTTAATAGAATCTGCAAATTTTGATGGAATTAAAGTAAGATGTACTGCTAAAAAAATAGTAAGAAGTGAAGCAAGCAATAGATTTGAAAAAGGATTAGACCCGAATAGAACATATATGGCAATTGAAAGAGCATGTACATTACTAGAAAAATATGCAGATGCTAAAATTCAAAAAGGCACAGTAGTTTATGATAAAGCAGATAAAAAGGAAAAGAATATAGATATAAAATTTGATGATATAAATAATCTTTTGGGAATAGAAGTTCCAGAAGATGAAACTTTAAATGTATTTAGAAAATTAGGATTTGAATATAAAGTGAATGGGAATACAATAACTGTAATAGTACCAACAAGAAGATTAGACATTTCTATAAAGGAGGATTTAATAGAAGAAGTAGGAAGAATTTATGGAGTTGATAAAATTGCAGGAAAATTACCAGTATTACCAACGAAAACAGGAAAGTATGATAAAACCACAAGAGAAATAAGAAACAAAATGATAGGATTAGGATTAAATGAAACAATGTCATATATTCTAGTAAATGAAAAAGATGCAACTAAATTTACAACAGATAAAATTGATTTAATAAAATTACTAGATCCACTTACAGAAGACAGAAATACATTAAGATATAGCATGATTCCATCACTTTTAAAAATATATGAATACAATATTGGAAGAAACAATAAAGATATTTCAATATTTGAAATAGGTAAGGGCTTTGCAAAAATAGGTGAAGAATATAAAGAGGAAGAAAAACTTTGCATACTTATTAGTGGAAAGTATTTTACAGGAATAAATAATGAGAAAAATGCGGATTTTTATATTCTAAAAGGAATAGCAGAAGAATTATTAGATTACTTAGGATATAATGGAAGATATAGTTTTTTAAATAACAAAGAATTTCCAAAAGAATTTCATCCAGGTCAAACAGCATTAATTTCAGTAAATGCAAATACAGTTGGAATAATGGGAAAACTACATCCACTAGTTACAACAGATGACGTGTTTGTTTTGGAAATTAATTTAGATAAATTACTAGAAAAGAAAGTTGGAAAAATGAAATATAAAGAAATTTCTAAATTTCCTAGCATAAAAAAAGATTTATCATTTGTAGTAGATAAAAATGTCCAATCTGAGACTATAGAAAAAGCAATAAAAAAGTCTGCGGGGAATTTGTTAACAAATATTGAAGTATTTGATGTGTACACAGGTAAAAATTTAGGGCAAGACAAAAAGTCAATAGCATATTCATTAACATTTAATGATAGTAAAAAAACATTAACAGATGACGAGGTACTAGGAATATTTAATAAAATAATAGGGGATATAGAAAAAGCTTTTAATGCAGAATTAAGAAAATAAAAATTAATTGAAAAATAAAACATATTGTGATAATATATTTTATATAAAAGGAGTGAAATTAAAAATGTCAAAAAAGAAAATAGATAAGCAAAAATTGATGACTAGAATAATAGCAAGTATTTTAGCAGGATTAATGGTACTAGGAGTAGGATTTACATTTATATATTATATATTTGCAAAATAGAATAGTTAATTAATTGGTGTTGCAACATAAATAGCAACCCATGTTAGGAAGAAAAGAGGTATACAAATGAAAAGCACATTGTTTTCACCAATATTAGAATATACACAAACTGATATAACTAATTATTTAAATATGTTAAAAGATAATCCAATAAAAATAATAATGTTATTAATAGATATTTTAATTGTAGTATTTATAGCAGTTAAATTAATACAAATATTAAAAGAAACAAGAGCGTGGCAATTAATAAAGGGAATAACGCTTTTAATAATAGCAACTTTATTAAGCTCAATATTTGAATTACATATTTTAAATTATATATTAACATCATTTATGACATATGGAGTAATTCTTTTAATTATAATATTTCAGCCAGAATTAAGGCGTGCATTAGAGCAATTACGGTACCAGTAAAATAACTAAATTTTTTGGTATAAATACAGACATAGCAACAAAGACAAAAGAAAATATTTATAAGATAGTAATAGCGACAATTGAACTTGCAAAAAATAAAACAGGAGCTTTAATTGTAATAGAAAGAGATATAAAATTAAAAGATATTGCTGAAACAGGTATTATAATAGATGGAGAAACATCTCCACAATTATTAGTTAATATATTTAATCCCAATACACCACTTCATGATGGAGCAGTAATAATTAGTGAAAACAAAATAAAAGCAGCTGCTTGTATGTTACCATTGTCAAATGACAAGAACATATCAAAAGGACTAGGAACAAGGCATAGGTCTGCTTGCCGGAATGTCACAAGAATCAGATGCAATAGTAGTTGTAGTGTCAGAAGAAACAGGAAAAATTTCTGTTGCAAAAGATGGAACACTAATAATGGATGTAAAAGAAGATGCTTTAAGGCAAATATTAATAAAAAATATTATAACAAAAAGATTTGGAGAAGAAGGACTTAAGAACAAAAGACAAATATTCAAGATTAAAAATAGAGGAGATTATGAGAAACATTAAATTAACAATAGAATATGACGGAAAAGGATTTAATGGATGGCAAAAACAGCCAAACAAAGCTAATATTCAAGGGGAAATAGAAAATGCAATAAAAGAAATAACAGGAGAAGAAGTAGACTTAATTGCATCTCGGAAGAACTGATAGTGGTGTACATAGTTTGCGGGCAAGTTGCAAATTTTAAAACAAATAGTAATATACAAATAGAAAAGATACCATATGCACTAAATTCCAAATTAAAAAAAAGCATAGTTATAAAAGAAGCACAAGAAGTAGATGAAAGATTTCATTCAAGATATAATGCAAAACAAAAAACATATAGATATGTAATAAATAATTCTAAACAAGGTAGTGCAATTTATAGAGATTTAGAATATCATATGCCTATAAAACTGAATATAGAAAAAATGAAGAAAGCAGTTAAATATTTTGAAGGTGAACATGATTTTTCAGCATTTAAAGCAAGTGGAACAAGTAGTAAAAGCAGTATAAGAACGATTTACAAAGCAGAAGTAATACGGAGAAGAAGATAAAATAAAAATAGAATTAACTGGAAATGGTTTTTTATATAATATGGTAAGAATAATTGCTGGAACTTTAGTAGATGTAGGACTTCGGAAAAATAGAACCAGAAGAAATAAAAGAAATTATTGAAGAAAAAGATAGAATAAAGGCTGGTAAAACATTACCAGCACATGGATTATATTTAGTAGAGGTAAAATACAGTTGACAAAGTATACATAATATAGTAAAATGCTTTTATTAAATGAGGGAGGTAAACTATGGCAGAAAGAAAAGTAAAATTAGAAGCAGCAAAAAAAATGACAATTTCTGTATGTAGAGCATATATCCAAAAAAAAGAAATTGAAAAAAGATTTGAGCGTTATGACGAAAAAAGAGAATTCACAACAAAGGAATTACAATCTATAGTAACAGAACTTATAGGAGGAAAGAATAATAAAAGTACTGACGAACAAGAACATGAACAGTAAGAAAAAAAATTCTGGTTTATTAGTTTTCTGACAATCTTACAGATAATTTTTTATTATATTCCAAACGGTTTCAGTATAAATTTTCCTTTCAGAAGAAAATGAAAGAAATTTAATATCCCTTAACGGATTTAACAAAGTTTGTAATTCACATACTCTAGCATCTACTTTAGTAGGTGCTATTTTATCGGCCTTGTTAGCGATTATTATACAAGGGTGCATAGCCATATTTACAATATAATTATACATAAGTTTATCATTTTCAGTAGGTTCATGCCTGATATCAATTAGAAATATTATCAAACAAATTTTTTTTCTTATTTTAAAATATTCTTCAATAAAAGAACCAACCTTAATTTGTTCTTGTTTTGACATCTTACTATATCCGATATCCAGGTAAATCTACAAAATAGAAGTTATTATCTATATTATAAAAGTTAATTTGCCTAGTTTTACCAGGCTCACTACTAGTTCTTGCTAAAGATTTTTTATTAAGCATTGTATTTATAAAAGAAGATTTGCCAACATTAGATTTGCCAACCAAAACAATTTCAGGCAAATTATTGTTAGGATATTGTTTTGGGCTAACAGCCGATATTTCAAACTTCGGATTTTTAATTATCATAATATTTCCTTTCAAAAATGAATTGTAATGTGTAAGGGCAACTTTTTGTTACGAGCAAAAAATTGCATAAATTGATTTTTTAGTTTTTAGGTGTAATTTTTTCTATTCCACCCATATATGGGCGTAAAACTTCTGGTATATTTATGCTTCCGTCTTGATTATAGTTGTTTTCTAAAAATGCAATAAGCATACGAGGAGGGGCAACTACTGTGTTGTTTAAAGTATGAGCAAAATAATTGCCATTTTCTCCTTTAATACGAATTCCAAGTCTCCTACTTTGAGCATCTGTCATATTTGAACAACTTCCAACTTCAAAGTATTTTTGTTGTCTTGGGCTCCATGATTCAACATCACATGATTTAGATTTTAAATCTGCTAAATCTCCGTGAACAGCATTCTAAAGTTCTAACAGGAATATCTAAACTTCTAAATAATTCTACAGTGTAAGACCACATTTTATCATACCAATTGTAACTATCTTCTGGCTCACAAACAACTATCATTTCTTGTTTTTCAAATTGATGTATTCTATAAACTCCTCTTTCTTCTATACCATGAGCTCCTTTTTCTTTTCTAAAACATGGAGAATATGAAGTCATTGTATATGGAATTTCTGATTTTGGTAAAATTTGTCCTTTAAATTTTCCTATCATAGAATGTTCACTAGTGCCAATTAAAAATAAATCTTCTCCTTCGATTTTATACATCAAAGCATCCATTTCCTCAAAACTCATAACCCCAGTTACAACATCACTACGAATCATGAAAGGTGGAATACAATATGTAAATCCTTTATTAATCATAAAATCTCTAGCATAGCTAAGAATAGCAGAGTGAAGTCTTGCAATATCTCCAATTAAGTAATAAAAACCATTACCAGCTACTCTACGAGCAGAATCTAAATCAATACCTGATAATTTTTCCATTATTTCTGTATGATAAGGTATTTCATAACTTGGCACAAATGGTTCACCATATTTTTGTATTTCAACATTTTGAGTATCATCTTTTCCAATAGGAACAGAGTCATGTATCATATTAGGAATTTTCATCATGATTTCTTTTATTTTATTATTGTATTCTTCAGCTTCTTTTTCTATATTTTCTAGTTTGAAATTTATTTGGTTTACTTTCATTTTAATAGTTTCAGCTTCATCTTTTTTACCTTCTCTCATTAAATTACCAATTTGTTTACTTAAGAAATTGCGTTCCATTCTTAAATTATCTCCTTCAAGTTGAAATGCTCTATATTTTTTATCTAATTCAATAACTTCATCCACAAGTTCTAATTTATGCTCCTGAAATTTTTTCTTAATGTTTTCTTTAACTAATTTTGAATTTTCTCTTACAAATTTAATGTCTAACATAAAAAACCTCCATAATATTATTTAAAACAAGTTTACTACAAATTGGTATAATTTGCAAGAATTATAATATTAATTAATAAAAGGCACAATTACAAATAAAATTTTTTTATAATGTATTGACAAAACATGTTAAATTATGTAAAAATAAGAATATAAAAGTTATAGAAAGGGGAAATTTATATGGAGGAAAAAGAACCAGAGGTAATAAGTGAAAACAAAAATTCAAATAAAAAAGACTGGTTAATTACTTTATTATTATGCTTATTTCTAGGAGGAATAGGAGTCCACAGATTTTATGTTGGAAAAATAGGAACAGGAATATTACAATTAATAACATTAGGCGGATGTGGTATATGGACAGTAATAGATTTAATAATGATTTTAACAGGAAAATTTACAGATGCCAATGGAAATGAAATCACAAATAGTTAAAAAGATAATTATATGTATAATAATCAATATTATATTAATAAGCATATTATATTTATTACCTGTAAAAGATTTTAAATTTCAATTATGTATATATAAAATGATAACAGGAAAAGAGTGCTTTAATTGTGGAATGACAAGGGCTTTTTTATCAATATTACATTTAGATTATAAAAATGCTATAACATACAATAAAAATGTTGTAATTGTATTTCCATTTACAGTATCAGTATATATATATAGTTGGTATAAATATATTTTTAATAAAAAAGGAGAGAATTATGAACGAAAAAACTAAAGGCGTAATAGCTTATTTATTTGGATGGGTAGGTGGATTAATTATACTATTAGGGTATAAAGATTCACAAAAAGAAACAAAAGTGCATGCAGCTCAAGCAATAGTATTATCAGTAGCATATATGATAATAAGTTTTGCAATTGCTTTCATACCAGTAGTTAATAAAATTAGTTGGATATTATCACCACTATATTTTGTGCTAGCAATTATTGGATGTGTTAAAGCATATAACTTACAAGAATATAATCTTCCAATAATAAGTGAACAAGCAAAAAAAATATTTGCAAAACAAATTGAAGAATAATTATGCAAAGTAATTAAAACAAGACATTATGTCTTGTTTTTTTTTATAAAAAATTATATAATAAATCCATTAGTTAATTTTTGAAATGAAAGGAAGGTTTGATAATGATAGTTAATAAAGAAGAAATTTTACATATAGCAAAATTAGCTGATTTAAATATACAAGAAAATGAAATACAAGAATATACAAAAAATTTACAAGATATATTAAATTTTGTACAAATATTAAATAATGTAGACACACAAAACATAGAAGAATCAATAGGTATAATAAATAGCTCAAATGTATTTAGAAAAGATGAGATAAAAGAATTTGGAGAAAGACAAAGCTTATTGCAAAATGCGCCAGAACAAGAGAAAAACATGTTTAAAATTCCAAAGGTAATTTAAAACAAATAAAAAATAGCTTTTTGCGTTGTCTCAAACTTCACAAAATTTTTATCAACATACATCGAATAATTTCAAGATTCGATTCGTTTAGTACGAAATTCAGAAAAATACAAACAAATAGGAGGTAAATAATGGAGCTTTATGAATTAACAGTTCACGAATTACTAGAAAAGTTAGATAAAAAAGAAATAACAATAAATGATATAACAAAAAGTTATATTGATAGAATAAATGACAAAGAAAAGGATGTACAAGCATTTATAACAATTACAGATAAACAGGCTTTGGAAAAAGCAGAAAGTATAAAACAGAGAACTACAAAATTAGAAGGAATTCCAATAGGAATAAAAGATAATGTGTGTATAAAAGGGGTAAAAACAACATGTGCTTCTAAAATGTTAGAAAATTTTGTAGCACCATATAATGCAACAGTAATTGAAAAAATAGATAATGAAAAGATGATATTTCTAGGAAAAACTAATATGGATGAATTTGCAATGGGTTCTTCAACAGAATATTCAGCATTTTATAAAACAAAAAATCCATGGAATTTGAATACAGTACCAGGAGGCTCAAGTGGTGGAAGTGTAGCAGCAGTAGCAGCAGACATGTTACCATGGGCGTTAGGCTCAGATACAGGAGGGTCAATTCGCCAGCCATCTTCTTTATGTGGAGTAGTTGGTTTAAAGCCTACATATGGTTTAGTATCAAGATATGGCTTAGTTGCATTTGCATCATCATTAGACCAAATAGGACCAATTACAAAAGATGTAACAGATAGTGCAATTTTATTAAATGTAATTGCAGGTCATGATGAAAAAGATTCTACATCAGCAAATATACAAAAAAAAGATTATACTAAAGCCTTAAAAAAAGATGTAAAAGGATTAAAAATAGGAGTGCCAAAAGAATATTTTGGGGATGGAATAAATGAAGAAGTAAAACAAAAAGTAAAACAAGCAATTAATAAATATAAAGAAATGGGGGCAATTATAGAGGAATGCACATTAGATATAGCAAATGAATCTTTAGCAGTTTATTATATTATAGCATGTGCAGAAGCAAGTTCAAATTTGGGTAGATTTGATGGAATTAGATATGGATATCGTACAAAAAACTTTGCAAATTTAAAAGATATATATATAAATTCTAGAAGTGAAGGGTTTGGAGCAGAAGTAAAAAGAAGAATAATACTTGGAACATATGTGCTTTCGTCTGGATATTATGATGCATATTATAAAAAGGCACAAAAAGTAAGAACAGTCATTAGAAAAGAATTTGAAAAATTGTTTCAAGAATATGATGTATTATTAACACCAACATCACCAACAGTAGCATATGGAATAGGAACAAAATCAAATAATCCATTAGAAATGTATTTAGCAGACCTTTGTACAGTAACAGTAAACATCGCAGGACTTCCTGCAATATCAATTCCTTGTGGAGTAGATAGCAAAGGAATGCCAATAGGAATGCAGTTAATAGGAAAGCACTTTGATGAAGAAACTTTGATTAAAGTAGCATACACATATGAGCAAGAAACAAGATTTAGAGAAAAATTTAAACCAAAATTCGTTACTGAATAATGGCTTAAAAATATACAATCTTTCTTTAAAATTTGAAAACAATTATCATTATTTAGTAACCAGAATTCAAAAAGTAAGGAGAAAAAATATGTCAAACGAAGATTATGAAATAGTTATAGGACTAGAAGTACATAGCGAATTATCAACAAAAACGAAGATATTTTGCTCTTGTCCTACCGAATTCGGAGGAGAACCTAATACGCATTGTTGTCCAATATGTATGGCAATGCCAGGCACATTACCTGTATTAAATGAAAAAGTAGTAGAATATGCAATTAAAGCAGGTCTTGCAACAAATTGCGAAATAGCAAAATACAGCAAAAATGATAGAAAAAATTATTTTTATCCAGATTTACCAAAAGCATATCAAATATCACAATATGATATGCCACTTTGTAAAGAAGGATATGTAGAAATAGAGGTAGATGGAGAAATCAAAAAAATAGGGCTTGTAAGAATACATATAGAAGAAGATGCAGGAAAATTAAATCATGATGAATATGGAAGAGGTACTTTAGTAGATTTAAACAGAGCAGGAGTTCCATTAATAGAAATAGTATCTAAACCAGACTTAAGAAGTAGTAAAGAAGTATATATATATTTAAAAAAATTAAAATCCATACTAGAATATATTGAAGTGTCAGACTGTAAAATGCAAGAAGGTTCTTTTAGAGCAGATGTTAATGTATCAGTTAGAAAAAAGGAGCAAAAGGAACTTGGAACCAGAACAGAAATGAAAAACATGAGTTCATTTAAGTCAATTACAAGAGCAATAGAATATGAAGCACAAAGACAAATAGAAGTATTAGAAAACGGAGGAAAAATAATACAAGAAACATTAAGATGGGATGAGGTTTCTGGCAAAACATTTTCAATGAGAGATAAAGAAGAGGCTAAAGATTATAGATATTTTCCTGAACCAGATTTAGTTGCAATTAATATTTCAGAAGAAATGAAAGAAAATATTAAAAAAACTTTACCAGAAATGCCAGAAAGCAGAAAAGTAAGATATATGCAAGAATTTAAACTTCCAGAATATGACAGCAATATTATAACAGTTTCTAAAAAATTATCAGACTTGTTTGAAAATACAACTAAAGTTTGTAATAATCCAAAAGCAGTAAGTAACTGGATAATGACAGATATAACAAGAGTATTAAATGAGAAAGAATTAGAGCCATCAGATATTCCATTTACCGCAGAACAGTTAGCAAATTTAATTATATTGATAGACAAAGGAACAATAAGCTCTAGTATAGCAAAAAAAGTATTAGAAGAAATGTTTGAACAACCAAAAGATCCACAAAAAATAATAGAAGAAAAAGGTTGGATACAAATATCAGATGAAGGAGCTATAAAAGATGTAGTTTTAAAAATATTAGAAACGAATCCACAATCTATAATAGACTATAAAGCAGGAAAAGATAGAGCTTTAGGATTTTTAGTAGGACAGGCAATGAAACAAACAAAAGGAAAAGCAAATCCACAAATGCTTAACAAAATGTTTTTAGAAGAATTAGAAAAATAGACAAAAAAGGGAATAATCCCTTTTTTGTCTAAATCATTTGTTTTTTGATTTTATCAATTGCAAAAGCACAAATAAAGAACGATACAGCAAAAGTTAAACTAGTTTTAAATAAAATAAGACCAGATTCATATATTATATGTGATACAGGATTTATAATATAAAATAGTAAAACAACAGCAGATAATATGTAAACAAAAAATGAGAATTTAAATCCTAAAAACATTATTTTTAATATATTTTTTTCTATACTCTTAATATTTTCTATGATTTTTTTTATCATGTAAATACCTCCTATAGCAAAACACTATATAATTATGTTAACATATATAATATTAAAAATCAAAGGAAAATATTGTCATAAAAAAATCTCATAAATATTAATGAGATTTATTATTATACAAGAAAAATCGACTTAAAGTATTTAATTCTTATACTAAAGTATTTAATTTTTTTGCTAAAGTAGATTTTTTTCTAGATGCAGTATTTTTTTTGATAATACCTTTTGAACAAGCACCATCAATTTTTTTAACAGCATTTTTGAAAAGCATTTCAGCATTTTCTTTATTTCCTTCTAATACAGCAGCTTCAAAGTTTTTTGTAGCAGTTTTGTATTCAGATTTAATCATACTATTTCTTAATGTTTTCTTTTCAATAACATTAACTCTTTTAATTGCAGATTTAATATTTGGCATATGTTTTGCACCTCCCTTAAAGTTGAAATAAAATTTTACTTTTAATATTGTAACATGTAAATCTAGAATTTGCAAGCAAAAATAATAAAAATGTAACAGGGTTATTGACTTTTTATATTTTTAGAAATATACTTTACTAGTTAAACCTTATAAAATAGGAGGGATTATTTATAATGAATAGTTTAATTGAAATAAGATGGCATGGCAGAGGTGGACAAGGTGCAAAAACAGCATCATTACTATTAGCAGATGCGGCATTTAACACAGGAAAATACATACAAGGCTTTCCGGAATATGGACCAGAAAGAATGGGAGCACCAATTACAGCATATAATAGAATAAGTGATAAGCCAATTACAATACATAGTAATATTTATGAACCAGATTATGTAGTTGTAGTAGATGATACTTTATTAGAGACTGTAAATGTAACAGCAGGATTAAAAAAATCAGGTGCAATAGTTATTAATACAATAAAAGATTCGCAAGAAATCAGAAAAAATTTAAAGGGATATGAAGGAGAAGTATACAAAATAGATGCAAGAAAAATATCTATTGAAGCTTTAGGAAAATATTTTCCAAATACACCTATGCTTGCAGCAATAGTAAAGATAAGTAAAGTAATGACAGAGGAAGAATTACTAAATGACATGAAAGAATCTTTTAAACATAAATTTGCAAAAAAACCAGAAGTAATAGAAGGAAATATGAAGACATTAGAAATTGCATTAAAGGGGGTAGAAAAGATATGACAGAAAAAATAAATTCAACAACACCAATGGAGGAATTAACTATAGGAGGAGATATATATCAAGCTGGAAATGCAAGAGAATTTAAAACAGGAGATTGGAGAAGCACAAAACCAATATTTTTAGAAGAAAAATGTAAACAATGTGGATTATGTTTTCCAGTATGCCCAGATGATGCAATACCAGTAAAAAAAGATCAAAAAAGAACAGATTTTAATTATGATTATTGCAAGGGTTGCGGAGTATGTGCAAAGGTATGTCCTTTTGGGGCAATTACAATGGAGTAAACGAAACTAATGAAAACTTTGTAATGAACGACAAAAATATAAAGGAGGAAATAAAAATGTCAATAAGAGAACGTTTAAGTGGTAATGAGGCAGCAGCTATTGCAATGAAACAAATAAATCCAGATGTAGTAGCGGCATTTCCAATAACACCATCAACAGAAATACCACAATATTTTTCAACATTTGTAAGTAATGGACAAGTAAATACAGAATTTGTTGCAGTAGAAAGTGAGCATAGCGCAATGGCAGCAACAATAGGAGCTGAAGCTGCAGGTGCAAGGGCGATGACAGCAACATCTGCAAATGGATTATCACTAATGTGGGAAATGATATATATAGCATCAAGCTTAAGATTACCAATAGTAATGTCATTAGTAAATAGAGCAGTATCAGGACCATTAAATATACATAATGATCATTCAGATGCAATGGGAGTACGTGATAGTGGATGGATAATGCTTTTTTCAGAAAATAATCAAGAAGCATATGATAATTTAATAATGGCACATAAAATTGCAGAAAGTAAAAATGTAAAATTACCATTAATGGTATGTCAAGATGGATTTATCACATCACATTCTATTGAAAATATAGAACTAATAGAAGATGATAAAGTAAAAGAGTTTGTAGGAGAATATAGCCCAGAACAATATCTTTTAAATAAAGAAAATCCAATAGCAATAGGACCACTTGATTTGCAAGCATATTTGTTTGAGCATAAAGCGCAACAAGCAGAAGCTATGAAAAATGCAAAAGATGTGATACTTAAAGTTTCAGAAGAGTTTGAAAAATTGACAGGAAGAAAATATTCATTTTTTGAAGAATATAAATTAGAAGATGCAGAAATGGGAATAGTTTGTATGAACTCAACAGCAGGAACAACTAAATATGTTGTAGATAATTTAAGACAAAAAGGTATAAAAGCAGGACTTTTAAAATTAAGAGTATTTAGACCTTTTCCAGCAGAAGAAATAGCAAAAGCGTTGGAAAATATAAAAGCAGTTGCAATATTAGATAAAGCAGATTCATTAAATGCTGCTGGTGGAGCATTGTTTGAAGATATAACCTCAGCTATGTATGTAAATAAAAAGCAGATTCCAATGATAAATTATATATATGGAATAGGTGGAAGAGATACAAAAGCAGATGATATAGAAAGCGTATATAGTGATTTAGAAGAGATTTTAAAAACAGGTGAGGTTAAAAATCCATATAGATATTTAGGATTAAGGAGGAAATAAAAATGGCATATAATTTAAAAGAAGTAGTTGCAGAGAAACCTTCAAGATTTACTGCAGGACACAGAATGTGTGCAGGGTGTGGAGCACCAGTTGTAGGAAGAATGGTACTTCGTGCTTTAAAACCAGAAGACCATGCAGTAATAAGTTGTGCAACAGGATGTATGGAGGTTTCAACATTTATATATCCATACACAGCATGGACAGATTCATTTATACATACAGCATTTGAATGTGCTGCAGCAAATGCCTCTGGAGCAGAAGCGGCATATAAAGCGCTAAAAAGAAAAGGAGAATTACCAGAAAATGGTGAAACAAAATTCATAGCATTTGGAGGAGACCGGAGGAACTTATGACATAGGACTTCAAAGCTTATCAGGAGCAATGGAGAGAGGACATGATATGGTTTATGTTTGCTATGATAATGGAGCATATATGAACACTGGTATACAAAGGTCAAGTGCAACACCAAAATTTGCAGATACAACAACATCGCCTGCAGGAAAAATAATACCAGGAAAAATGCAAAACAGAAAAGATTTAAGTAATATTATTGCAAATCATCATATTCCATATGTTGGACAAAGCATTGCAGTAAACAATTTTAAAGATTTATATGAAAAATCAGAGAAGGCTATTTATACAAAAGGACCAGCATTTTTAAATGTACTTGCTCCATGCCCAAGAGGATGGGGATACAATACAGAAGATTTAATGCAAATTAATAAATTAGCTGTAGAAACTTGTTATTGGCCTTTATATGAAGTAATAGAGGGAAAATATATAGTAAACTATAAACCCAAAAATAAACTACCAATAGAGGAATTCTTAAAACCACAAAAAAGATTTAAACATATGTTTAAACCAGAAAATGAATGGATGATACAAGAATTTCAAAAAGAAGTAGATAAAAGATGGGAAGAATTAGTAAACTTAGAAGAAATTACAAACAAACAAGAATTGTAACTAAAAAAAATTTAAAAAATTTTTCAAAAAAGTATTGACAGATATCAAAAAAAACAGTACAATAATTTTGTTATTCTTTTGTGGTTGTCCATTGAACAATCGAATCCTATGTTTTTTTTCATTTCATTGGGTATGACATAAAAAAAGGTACTAGTTATCCTAGTGCCTTTTTTGTTGAATAAAAAATAACTATTTTAATAACATTGAAACAGATAAAAAATAAAAAAACTCTTGTATAACTGATATTATTACATTATAATATAATATATAAGAACAAATAGTGTAAAGAAATCTATAAAAAAACATAGAGGTCGATGAACTGTAAAAAAATAATTGTGGAGGTAACAAATGAAAAAATTAGCAAACCAAAAAGGAGCTATAACTGTATTAACACTTGTTTCTATATTATTTATGGTATCATTTTTAATTAGTTCATATATGATAATTGCAAACAAAGTAAAAACACAAAAAGAAACAACCATGCAAATAAAAGCTATATATGAAGATACACCTAGCATGCAAGAAGCTTATGGAAGCTTTTTTGAAGGTAATACTGTACCAATATATGATAAAGATCAATTATTTGCAATTGGTAGTGGCGAGAATATGATTATTAATGGAAAATATTATACATTTTCAAATAATAAAGAAACAATGTATAAATTAATGAATGATATATCATTTGATGCCGATGATATAGAAGATGACTATTGGGAACCAATAAATGATAACCAAGATTTAAACATATCTTTTAATGGAAACAAACATAATATACAAGTTAATTATGATGATTTAGTTAGTGGTGAATATAGTATGGTATATTCTGAAGAAAACAACTTTTCAGAAAGCATAGGAGTATCAATAGGAGATTTTGTAAAATACAATATAGAATACACAGACATATATTATAGTGATTATGAATACACAAACAAAAACGGTTGGAGATTATTAAGATACCAAACAACAGATGGAGGAGAAACAATAACAAATGTAGAAATAATAAGCACAGGAATACCAGCGAGGTTGAAATATAGTACTAATGCAACAAACAATGCTTGGTGGGATACATCAGGAATAACAACATTTAGAACAGCATTAAAAAATTATTGGAATGGAACAACAGCATACCCATTATATAATAATAGTACAACATCAGCAAATGTAAAAGCGTCAGCAGGAATGTATAATAAATGTGAAAGTATAAGTTTTTTAAAGGATACAACACCAGCAGATAATCAAGGAGAGTATACTAACATAACAAAAGCAGGAACAGCAATGAGTGGAACTAAAACAGGAGGAGTACTATTTAAAACAGGATATGCAAATAAAGTAAGAATGTTAACATTGTCAGAGATGAATAAAGCAGTAGGAGCAAGTGCCATAAATTTATGGCAGTATACAATTGGACAGAATAATACAAGTATAAGAGATCCAGCTCCAGGATTATTTAGAATAGGTCAATTATGTATGATAGCAGAATTTGACACATATGAATACAGTAACACAGGCTACTACTGGTTGGCTTCTCCATGTAGTGATAATGCAAATTTCATACATAATGTGTCTTATAGTGGATATGTAAACGGCAATTACGGTGTAACTCGTGGGGTTCGCCCAGTAATATCTCTTCGGTTCTACTCAATATAAAGTAAGAAGGGCGACAAATGTTGATACTGGATCAACATATTTAGTATTAATATCCCAATAGGGACGTTTTCTATTTAAATTTTGCTTTTTAAAAAGTGGTTTATCTAACATTGCTAAAAAAACAAAAAATGTGGTAATGTCTAATTTTTCAAAAAACTATTGATTTTCTTTAGAAAGTGGTATATAATTATATAGCAATTGTTAAAATAACTAGAAGGGTGGGAACAAATCCCACTCTTAATTTATATAAGAAGAAAGGCATTTTGCTAAGTTAGCCTTCAAAGAATGTGCAAAATACATGCCACTCGCTTTGCTCGGACTGATTAAGGTAGCCTAACCTTGTTATATACGATACAAGCGAATACCTTAGGCTGGCTTTGTTGCTTTGCTATGAAAAGGAGAAATTTAATTGGCTAATATAGAAGAAAAAGTAGAACATTTAATATCTAAAACCATTAATAATATGGGCTATGAGTTATATGATGTTGAATACATAAAAGAAGGAAAAAATTACTTTTTGCGTATATATATAGATTCCCCAAAAGGAATTACTTTAAATGATTGTGAAAAAGTAAGTAATAATATAACAGAACTATTAGATAAAGAAGATTATATTAAAGAACAATATTTCTTAGAAGTGTCATCAACAGGAATAGAAAAAATTTTAAAAAGAGATAAACATTTAAAGGCAAATATTGAAAATGAATTACAAATTAATTTGTTTAAACCATTAAATGGCAAAAAACAGTATAGAGGAATATTAAAAAGATTTGATGATGATTATATAGTAATTTTGGAAAGCAAAGAAATAAAAATAAATAGAAAAGATATATCACAAATAAAAACAATATATAATTGGAAAGGATGATTAAAAATGAAATCAATAGAAAGTAAAGAATTAATAATGGCAATTGAAGAACTAGAAAAAGAAAGAGGGATAAATAAACAATATTTATTAGAAGCTTTAGAAGCAGCATTGGCAACAGCATACAAAAAAAATTTTGATTCTGCTGAAAATGTAAAAATAACAATGGATACAAGCACAGGAGAGATAAGAGTATTTTCTTTAAAAGAAGTTGTAAATGATGTAGAAGATAATATGTTGCAAATAAGTTTAGAGGATGCAAAAAAAGAACAGAGTAATATAAAAATTGGAGATACAGTAGAAATAGAAATAATTCCTAGAGATTTTGGTAGAATTGCTGCACAGACAGCAAAACAAGTTATAGTACAAAAAATTAGAGAAGCAGAAAGAAGTATGGTATTTAATGAATATAATGATAGAAAAGGTGAAATCATATCTGGAATTGTACAAAAATCAGAAGGTGGAACAATTGTATTGGATTTAGGAAAGTTAGAAGGAATTATGCTTGTAAAAGATCAAATACCAACTGAAAGTTATAAAGTAAATGATAAAATAAGAGCTTATGTATTAAATGTAGAAAAAGGAATAAAAGGAATTCCACAAGTTTTAGTTTCGAGAAGTCATCCTGATTTTGTAAAAAAATTATTTGAATTTGAAATACCAGAAATATATGAAGGATTAATAGAAATAAAGAGTGTAGCAAGAGATGCTGGTGCTAGAAGTAAAATTGCAGTATATTCTACAAATGAAAACATTGATCCAGTTGGTTCATGTGTTGGACAAAAAGGTATTAGAATACAAAATATAATAAATGAGTTAAAAGGTGAAAAAATAGATGTAATAGAATGGAATGAAGAACCATCAATATTTATTTCTGCAGCATTATTACCAGCACAAGTTATGGCGGTTGATATTAAAGAAGCAGAAAGATTTGCACAAGTAATAGTTCCAGATGATCAACTATCATTAGCAATAGGAAAAGCTGGGCAAAATGCACGTCTAGCAGCAAAACTTACAAATTGGAAGATAGATATAAAAAGTGAATCACAATTTAGAACATTACTAGAACAAAAAAAAGACGAGACAGAAGAATGTGAAGAAACAGAACAAACTGTGGAGGAAAATGAATAATATGAAAAAAATTACACAAAGAATGTGCATGGGCTGTAATAAAAAAAAGGACAAAAGAGAATTAATAAGACTTGTTTATAGTAAAGATGGGAAAATTACTATAGATAAAATTGGCAAGTTAGAAGGTAGAGGCGCATATATATGTGATAATATAGATTGTTTAGAAAGAGTGATAAAAACAAAAAGATTAGAAAGAGCTTTTAATGTAAAAATAAAAACTGAAATTTATAATGAATTAAGGGGTGTAATTATTGATAAGAAAAACTAGAAAAGATTTTAACATGAAAACAAATTATGGGGGTGATATTATTGGGTAAAATAAAACTATATGAAATAGCAAAAAAATTAGGTGTAACTAGTAAAGAGGTTTTAGACAATGCTCTAGAATTAGGTATGGAAGTAAAAACACATATGAGTAGTGTTAGCGAAAAAGATGCTACAAAAATAGAAGCAAAATTTATAGGTACAAAAAGACAAGAAAAAGAAAAAAAAGATAGTCCTGTAATAATTAGAAGAGAAGTTATTGTATCAGATGTAGAAACAAAAAAAGAAATAGAAAAAAAAGAAAAAGATTCGAAAAAAAAATAAAGAGATGTTGGATTTATAGAGAAAGAAAGAAAAAAAGATTATAACATAGTATATAGAAATAAACCCAATAGACCACTTACAGTAAGTGAACTATTTGGTACAAAAACTGAAACACCTGAAAAATCAATTGAAGTACCTATAAAAGAAGAAACAAATATTAGTAAAATTCCACAAAATCAACAAAAAGAACAAGCAGAAAGAAAAAATAATAATATGCCTCAGACTAAACCATATAATAATCAAAGGAATACAAATAGACCATATAATAATCAAAGGAATGGAGATAAATCATACAATAATAATTATAATAATGGTGGTAACAGGTCATATAATAATAACTATAATAATAGTGGAAACAGGCCATATAATAACAGAGGACAAGATAATAGAAATCAAGGAGGATATGTAAGAAGACCTCTTGATGAAAGAGGTATAGAAAAAAATATTAAAAATATAATGTCTGTTGATGTTGTAGAAAAGGAAAATGTTAGAGAGTATGCAAATAAATCTATAGACAAACAAAAAAATAATAGATATGAAGAGAAAACAGTAAAAAAGTCTGCAAAATCTAAAAAAGGTAGTTATGATGAAATAAGTAATAACAAATTAAAAGATTTAAAACAAGAAAATAGATTGTCTAATATGTTTGATGAAGGTTCTATGCTTGATTATTATGATTTAACTACTACAAGAGGTAGAAGAAGTAAAAGAAAAATACAACAAGGAGAAAATAGAATAAAACAAAAAATATTTGAATTAAAAGATATTACTATACCTGAAACAATTAGTGTAAAAGATTTAAGTATAGAATTAAAAAAGACAAGTGGAGAAATAATTAAAAAGTTATTAGGATATGGAATTTTGGCAACAATAAATAATGATGTTGATTTTGACACAGCATTTTTAATAGCTGGAGAGTTTGGAGTAACTGCACATAAAAAGGAAATAGTTACAGATGAAGATATATTATTTGATAATAGCGAAGACAATGAAGAAGAATTAAAAGATAGACCACCAGTAATAGTTGTTATGGGACATGTAGACCATGGTAAAACATCATTACTTGATGCAGTAAGATCAACTAATGTTATAGAAGGAGAAGCAGGAGGAATTACACAACATATTGGTGCATATAAAGTTGAGGTAAAAGGTAGAGAAATTACATTTTTAGATACTCCAGGACATGAAGCATTTACTGCAATGCGTGCAAGAGGAGCTCAAATTACAGATATAGCAATATTAGTAGTTGCTGCAAATGATGGAGTAATGCCTCAAACCATAGAGGCAATAAACCATGCAAAAGCAGCAGGAATACCAATTATAGTAGCAATAAATAAAATTGATATAGAAGGTGCAAATCCAGACAAAATAAAACAAGAACTTGCTGAATATGACTTAGTATCAGAAGATTGGGGAGGAGAAACAATTTTTGTTCCAATTTCAGCAAAGAAAAAGATAAATATTGATAACCTTTTAGAAATGGTATTATTAGTAGCAGATATGAAAGAATTAAAAGCTAATCCTAAAAAGCAAGCAAAAGGTGTGATTATAGAAGCTAAATTAGATAAAACAAAAGGTCCAATTGCAACAATGCTTGTGCAACGAGGCACATTAGATATAGGAGATACAATTTTAGTAGGTTCTGTTATAGGTAGAATAAGAACAATGACTAATGACAAAGGTCAAAATGTAAAAAAGGCAGGTCCAGCTACACCTGTTGAAATAACAGGATTAACAGAAGTTCCAGAAGCAGGAGAAACTTTTTATGAAGTAAAAGATGAAAAAACTGCAAAACATTTAATGGAAAGAAGAAAACGTCAAGCAAGAGATAAAATTTTAAATATTTCAACAAAAGTTACTTTAGATGATTTATTTAGTCAAATAGAAAAAGGAAATTTAAAACAGTTAAATATAATAGTAAAGGCAGATGTTCAGGGTTCTGTAGAAGCTGTTAAACAATCATTAGAAAAATTATCTAATGAAAATGTTAAAGTAAAAGTAATTCATGCTAATGTAGGAGCAGTTACAGAAAGTGATGTAACACTTGCAAATGTTTCTAATGCTATAATAATTGCATTTAATGTAAGACCTGAACCTTTAGCAAAAGATATGGCAGAAAAGGAAAATGTAGAAATTAAAACATATTCTGTAATATATAACGCGATAGAGGATGTAGAATCAGCAATGAAGGGAATGTTAGACCCTGTATTTAAAGAAGTAATAATAGGAAATGCAGAAGTTAGACAAATATTTAAGATTTCTGATGTTGGAACTATTGCAGGATGTTATGTAACAAATGGTAAAGTAGCAAGAAATGCAGGTGTAAGAGTTTTAAGAGACAACATAGTAATACATGAGCGGAAAATTAGTATCATTAAAAAGGATGAAAGATGACAGCAAAGAAGTTGCATCAGGATATGAATGTGGAATTCAAATTGAAAATTACAATGACATTAAAGAAGGAGATACTATTGAAGCGTATATTATGGAACAAGTTAAACCATAATAAAAAGTGAATTTAAGGAGACCAATTATGAAAAACCAAAAGGGTAACACTAGACTTAACCGAATAAATGAAGAATTAAAAAAGCAAATTAGTAATATAATTAATTATGAGGTTACTAATTCAAATGTAACAGGTATAATTAGTGTAACAAGTGTTAAAATTTCACCAGATTTAAAATATGCTAGAGTTTATGTAAGTGTGCTGAATTCTAAAAACACTAAACAAACTTTAGCAGGGTTAAAATCTTCTTCTGGTTTTATTAGAAGTAGAATAGCTGAAAAAATTAATTTAAGAACAACACCAGAATTAGTATTTGAATTAGATGATTCAATGATGGTACGGAGAAAAAATAGACACAATTCTTAAAGATATAATGAAGGATATAAAACATTAGAAAAGGAGAATTACATGACTTTAGATAATATTATAGAGGAAATTGAAAAGGCAAAAAGTATAATAATACTTACACATGAAATGCCAGATGGAGACGCAGTACGGAAGTAGTTTAGCTTTATATAATGGATTAAAACAAATAAATAAAAATGTAGATGTAGTTATACCAGAGTATTCTAAAGTATTTGAGTTTTTGCCTAATAGTAATGAAATAATAAAAGAAGGAAAACAGCAAAGATATGACTTAGCAATAGCATTAGACTGCGGAGATATAAAAAGATTAAATGGGTTTGCTAAGTATTTTGAAGATGCAGTTACTAAAATATCAATTGATCATCATAGTGCTAATACAATGTTTGCAGATTATAATTTTGTTAATCCAACAGCACCAGCATGTAGCCAAATTTTAGTAATTGTTTTAGAGGCATTAGGTGTAGAAATTAATAAAGAAATAGGAACTTGTTTACTTACAGGAATAATAACAGATACTGGAGGCTTTAAATACCAAGGTGTTAGTTCAGAAACTTTTGAATTTGTATCAGAATTATTAAATAGAGGAGTTAATGTATCTAATATATATAAAAAAGTATTACAAACATTATCAAAACCAAGTTTTGAACTACGTAGAAGGGCTATGAACAGATTAGAATTTTTAGAAAATGGAAAAATAACATTTACATATATTACAAAAAAAGATGAAGATGAAGTAAATGCAGGAAGCAATGACCATGACGGAATAGTAGAAATAGGAAGAGATATAGAAGGAGTAGAGATTTCTATATTTTTAAGAGAGATGGATGATGAATATAAAATATCACTTCGTTCAAATGAATATGTTAATGTTTCAGATATATGTTTAATGTTTAGTGGTGGAGGACATATAAGAGCAGCAGGAGGAAGTATTAATTTTCCATTTGAACAAGCAAAAGAAAAAATAATAAATGAATGCAAAAAACATTTAAAGTAAAGGGTAATCATGAATGGAGTAATTATAATAAACAAATCAAAAGGTTATACATCACATGATGTAGTAAATATTGTAAAAAAACAATTAAATATAAAAAAAGTAGGACACACCGGTACATTGGATCCAAATGCTACCGGCGTTTTGCCAATTTTAATTGGAAATGCAACAAAAATTTCTAAATATTTAGTAGAGCATAAAAAAACATATATAGCTGTTTTAAAATTAGGACAGAAAACAGATACTGGTGATGTGGAAGGTAAAATTATTGAAGTAGACGCAAATTTTAATAAAATCGATATTAAACAAATTGAAAAAGTTTTACATAAATTTTTAGGAAAACAAAAACAAACACCACCAATGTATTCTGCAATAAAAATAGGCGGAAAAAAACTGTATGAATATGCAAGACAAGGACAAACAGTAGAAGTAAAACCAAGAGATATAGAAATATATAGTATATTGTTAAAAAAGTATGATAATATAGATGAAATTACATTTGAAGTGGAATGTACAAAAGGAACATATATAAGAGTATTATGTGAAGATATTGCAAAAGAACTAGGAACAGTAGGATTTATGCAAGATTTAGAAAGAACAAAGGTAGACAAATTCAATATAGAAAATTCAATTGTGCTAAATGAATTAAATGCTGAAACAATTGGGCAGAAATTAATTGCAATAGAAGAGATTTTTATAGATAAAAACAAATTAGAATTAAATGGCACACAATTAAAATTGTTTTTGAACGGAGTGAAATTAACATATAAATTAAAGGATGATTTATATAGAATATATAATAAAAATATATTTATTGGATTAGGAATTGTAAACAATAATTTACTAAAAAGAGATGTAGTAATTTAAAAGCTATTATGGTAAAATATAGTTATAATAGGAGGAATAATATATGGTAAGTTTTTTTAGTTATTTGATTACAATATCAGGGGTAATATTTTGGATTTTTAGATTAATAGTTGCAACAACTTATACGATGAGTATAAATTTTGGAATAATGCCATTAAATATTACAATAGAAATAGTATTATTGTTTATTACATTTTTATGTTTAGTATTAATTTTAAAAAGAAATATTATAGGAGCATTAATTTATTTTGTAGTATATGGATTATATTTTGGAACAGATTTATATAATGGAATTATTAATATAATAAATGGACAAACTAGCGTTTTAGATTATACTTTGTTAGTTATATCATTTATAGGTGTTGTAATTCCGTTTTTAAGTGTAATTGATATATTTTTTAATAAAGACAGAAAACAACGTAATAAAAATAAAAAAACAGATTGGTTTTATAAAAACAAAGAATATGAAAGAAAACTTGATGAGAGAGCAGATAAAAATCAGTATAAATTTTGATAATTAGGAGTAAGTGGTGAGAAATATATTATTTTAACTGTTTTTGTTAAAATGGATAAGCATAATAATGGTATAGGTAAAAGCTAATAAAAAAGTTTGGAGGAATAATGATGAAAACTGAAAAAAATATATTAATAGCATTTATTTTAAATTTAGGATTCTCTATATTTGAGTTTTTTGGAGGATTTTTTACAAATTCTGTAGCAATTTTATCTGATTCAATTCATGATATGGGAGATGCTTTTTCAATTGGGGTATCATATTTTTTGGAAAAGAAAAGTAAAAATGGTGCTGATAAAAATCATACGTATGGATATATAAGATATTCAGTACTTGGAGGATTAATTACCACTGTTATACTAA
This sequence comes from Clostridia bacterium, assembly GCA_030539215.1. Classification (GTDB taxonomy): domain Bacteria; phylum Bacillota; class Clostridia; order TANB77; family CAG-508; genus CAG-452. The sequence continues at coordinate 1,482 of JAUNSM010000007.1, read as the reverse complement.
TGATAGGATCTGTTTTAGTTATTTATAATGCGATTGGTAGAATAATTCATCCAGTAGAAGTTAATTATCAAGGAATGATAATATTTGCTATTATTGGTGTAGTATTAAATTTTATTGCTACATATTGTACAAAAGATGGAGATTCTATTAATCAGAAATCAGTTAATCTCCATATGTTAGAGGATGTATTGGGGTGGATTGTAGTATTAATTGGTGCGGTGGTAATGAACTTTACTGAAATAACAATAATTGACCCAATAATGAGTATAGGAGTAGCTTTATTTATTTTGGCAAATACTTTCAAAAACTTAAGACAAGTTTTAGATTTGTTTTTAGAAAAAACACCACAGGATATAGATATAGATGAATTAAGAAAAAGCTTATTAAAAGTAGATGGAGTTGAAGATATTCATCATATACATGTATGGAGCATAGATGGTTTTAATAATTATGCTACTATGCATATAGTTAGTAAAAGCCAAGAAATAGATAAAATAAAACATGAGATAAGGGAAGAACTAGAGGGACATAACATTTGCCATTCTATTTTAGAAACTGAAACAGAAGTGTGTGAAGAAAAAGAATGCCATCCACACTTACGCATTGAGGAAGGATATCATCACAATCACTAATTAAAAAAGGAAGTAGTATAATGGATTATGATAGTTTATTACATATTTAAGAAAAAAGTAAAGGAGATAATGAAATTGTCTAAAAATGGCAATATAAGAGATTATACGGATTTACTTCATTTAGTAATCTTAAATAATTTACAAAATACAAATGCAGAATTAATTGAACAAAAAATACCACAAGGAGAAAGATTAATAAAATTAAATAATTCAGCTAGAAGACAAATGCAGGCATTAAAAAACAATAAAAATATAAAAAAATTAGAAAGTTTACAAAAGTATGTTAATGATGATATAAATTTATTGGAAAGAAAGGAAGGTGTTACTAATGAATGATAAAGAAAAGGAGTTGAAAATTTGAAAAATAATATTATAGAGGTTCAAAACATAAAAGTGAATATAACAAATGTTAATGATAATGATTATATTTGCATTTCTGATTTTACAAAATTTAAAGGTGGAAAGTCCACATCAGATGATATAATTAGAAATTGGCTTAGAAATAGAATAACTCTAGAATTTTTAGAAACTTGGGAATCAATATATAATTCTAATTTTAATTCCGTCGAATTCGACGGGTTTATAAAGCAAGCAGGTCTTCATACTTTTACATTAAGTGTTACAAGTTGGTGTGAAAAGACAAATGCAATTGGAATATATTCAAAACGTGGTAAATACGGTGGAACATATGCACATAAAGATATAGCTTTTGAATTTGCATCAGCAATAAGTCCTGTGTTTAAGCTATATTTAATAAAAGAATTTGAAAGACTAAAAGAATTAGAAAATCAAAACAGAGAATGGGATGTAAAGAGAATACTTACAAAGAATAATTATTTAATACATACAG
>JAUNSM010000118.1 GCA_030539215.1 Clostridia bacterium | reverse complement strand
TTGCCTCCACTACAATCTATCCATTTGCCATTTATTAATTTACATAGTTCTTTATTTTCTGATTCTGGATCAAGAACATATATTTTACTTCCATTCAACCACTCATTTAGTAATATTTTTCTTGCTAAATAAGATTTTCCACTTCCACTTGATCCAGATATTGTTATATTTGAATTTGGTCTATCTTGTGTTTTTTTAAATGGGTCTAGTATTATAGCCCTACCTTCTTCATCAGTACCAATAAAATATCCTTCATTATCAATTAATCCGCTTCCATTAAATGGTAATCCTTTAAACAAAACATCTAAAGACATATTTCTATTAGAGATTTTTATTATGTCTTCATAATAGCTATCATAAGGGCTTGTTTGTTTTAATGCTAATTCTTGCAGATATGCAGGAGTTCTTATTTTTAATCCCATTCCAGCAATTTTATTTTTTACAATTTCTACATTTTCTTTAAAGTTGTTTTCATCATCTCCAGTTGTCTTTGTTAAAAATGAAAGATTAATGTATGGAATATTATCTATTGTTATATCTCGAATTATCTTTTCTGCACTTAAAATCTTATATTCTGCCTGCGTTTTTAAATACTCATTCTGTGTAGTATTATATGTATTTTTATCTGTAGTTAAGCCGTTTTGATATTCCCTCTACAAATGCTTGAATATCTTGAATTGGGTTTATTGTTAGAGTTACAACTGTATTAGGAATATCTTTTAAATATAATAGCCAACCAAGATTCACTCGTGATGGATAGGAATATATATATTGCATTTTGGAAATAAATTCACCCATTTGTACTCTGTTGTTAAATTTTATTTCTATACCTTGTGGAGCTATTAAATTAAGAAGTTCTTGATTTATTGGTATTGCTTCAATTTCTTTTGTTTTCATAAACTATCCTCTCTTTCAAACAACCATTATTGGCATTTGTATATATTCTTGATTTTCTGTATATGATACATCTGGATTTGTAAAGCTATTTACTAATTGAATTATTAATCTCTCTTCTAGTATTTCTGTCCTATAACCACAATTTGTAAATTTCATTTTTAAATCGTTTAATCTTTTTAGTAGTTCTTGCTCTATATAATCATTATTTTCTTCCCAAATAATTAGGTATATTTCACTTTCAAGAGATTTTCCTCTTATAGATAATTCTCCAAAACATTTACCTCTTTGATTTTGTAAATTGAATTTTAACGTATTTTTTTCCTTGTCCATTAATTTGTTTTGAAAATTCTGATTTTTTTGTAAATCAATTGGTCTATTTGTAAAATATAGTTTGAAAGGTTTTAATTCATTTGTAAAATTTCTTGTTAAAATTTTTGCATGTGCATTTTGTTCCTCTTTACTCATAAGTTTACAGTTTTTAGGGTATATTTTTAAATATGCTAATATTTTGTTATCTTGTGTATATAAAAAATTGCCTTGAATATCTTTAATATTTAAAAATTTATTAGATGATATCTCTGGTTTATTAATATTAAAATTAAATATTTTCATTTATATCTTCCTCTCTTACTGCATATTTATAAAACTTTTGACCTTTTAAATATTTATATATATTGCAAATTGTATTTGCTACTGATATATTGTTTTTATCTTTCATAACACATATAAATGTTAAT
>JAUNSM010000117.1 GCA_030539215.1 Clostridia bacterium | reverse complement strand
AGCATTCTCAATGCTTGTATTAATTTTGAAGTTATAAAAGTGTCAAATTCCCGAATATATTATGCAAGAGCGGGGACATAGTATTATTTAAATTTAATATATAAAAATTAACATAAAATTAAAAAAATAAAAAAAATTTATAAAAAGTATTGCAATATTTAAAAATTTGTTGTATAAATATATAAGAAACATTTATAATAATATTATGAAAGATAAGAGGAGATAAAAAATGGAAAAATTAAAAAACAAAGAATTAATAGTATGTATTATAACAATGATAGTATTGGCATTAGTTATAACAACAAATATATTTGCAACAGATGTTGGTGCGTTACAAGATGACATAAATAATACTAATGGATTTAAAAATATTAATGATACTACAAAGACAGACATTGGGGGTACAAACAATACAAATAAAACAAACAATACAAACAAAATAAATAATACAAATAATACAACAATACCAAATACAGGGGTAGATTATTCAGTAATATTTATAATAGCAATATGTGGTATATCTGCAATATATGCTTATAAAAAAATAAAAGATTACAATAATATATAAAACATTTGCTTATTCCTTTGGTTAAACAGGAAAAAATTAAAATTTTTCCTGTTTTTCTTTTGCTTTAACAACTAATCTATTTTTATTAATATTATTACATGTGATTAAAGTTATTTCTTTTTTACCCATAGTATTTTGATTTGTGCATTCTATATTGCTTTCAGAAATTTCAAACTTATTATAAATAGTATAAACAATACAAGAATTATCCATACAATTTATGTTAACAAAATCTCCAACAGAAAGTTTATTAAGATTACCAAAAAATCTATTATCATCATAATTATGTGCAGCAATACATAAATTTCCAACTTCATTGGGATAAGGACCATAAAATCTACAAGGAGAAATTTTTAAAGCATCATTAGTTGTATTAGAAAGTATTGGATATTTTAGGTTTATTTTTGGTATTTCAAGTATACCTATTACAAATGGATTACTGTTTTTATTTAAATTTACAATTGTATAATTTTGATTTTTTGAATAAATACGCTCAATATTAAAATTATTTAGTAATATTTTAGAAAGTTTTTCACTTTTATTTCTATTATTATAAAAATATAGAACATATAAAATAAAACAAACCATTATTATCAATGAAATGAAAAATTGAAATTTGAGCATTTTTATAACTTTTTTATGCTTTGAATTTTTTAAGAAATTGTTGTTGGTAAATAATATTTGGTTCATAATATATTATTGTATATTAATTAAAAATAAATATACATATTCAATAATAATTTGTTAGTGGGGAGTTTCAAAAGAAGTTTTAGTTACTGGATAATATTTTTTGATAATTAAAGTAGGCAAATAAAGACAGGATGTAGATTTTTGTGGTCTAAAAAAATACAGCTTGTCTTTAAAAATTTTTTTCCATCCTATACTTTATTTCCCTTTGAGAAAAAAAGGGAAAATTTTTTACAAAAAACTATTTACAAAAACAAAATTTTTATATAAAATAAAAATAGAAAAAAGCAACAAAAACATTGCAAATTTTTGCATAACCGCAAATTCGGCAACAAAAAAAATGCAAATGTAGGGGCGAACTGCGTTCGCCCGCAAAACGAACAATACAG
>JAUNSM010000116.1 GCA_030539215.1 Clostridia bacterium | reverse complement strand
ACACTTTTCTTAAAAGAGATACAAAACTGATTTGCATTTTTTTTGTTCGTTGTTACTCTAGGCATTCTATTTCATCCTTTCCTACTTCTGGCTTACTGTAGTGTATTTTTCTTTCAACTGTGCAAAAATATCTGATTTAGCAAATTTATAAAGTCCTAGTGCTTCTACTTCTACTGCATGTGTTGAAGGAATATAAATAACCTGTATTTCTGCATTATTTGCAAACTCTTTTAATTGATTTTCTAAATATTTTCTAAGAAGAATACTTCCACCACCGTAAACTAGAATAAAATCTATATCATTTTTAGCTTTTACTACTTCAGCCTTTATTGCTCTCAAAATCTGATCTGCTTGTTCCATTAATGGCATTTGAATGATTTCCATAGCACTCTTATGATACTTATGTGTGTCATTTTTTAAAACATTAGAAAAATTCTGTCTTGAAAAGTCTGCTAATTTCTTTTCTTTCTTAAATTGTTCAATTATTTTATCAATTGCATGACCGATTCCATTATTGGTACCTGCCATAAAAAACGGATTAAATGTAATATCTGTTGTTACTGGATACTCTGTTGTACCTTCGCCAATTGCTACATGTAAGATTTTCTTATTATCTAAACTCTTAATTTCTGGTATTAATTTTTTCCCTTCTGGTGATTTTAAATAAAACACAGTAGGAACACCTTCTGGTAATACCTTAACATAAGTAAAATGTAACATACATCTTACCTTTGTCGTTCCAAAATAAACTGTTACAATATGCTCCCCAATGAACTTTTCTGCCATAGTTTTGGCAGTTTCTTTGTTATATTGATTTACTGGTAAAGCCGTTGTCATATCAATATTAACATCTATTTGACGAACTGTATTGTCTTTTTCATACGCTTGTGCTGCAGCAAATCCAGCCGTATGTGCAAGTGTATTAATAACAGGAATATTACTTGTTAATTTATTATTATCTACCCCTATTTCAATGTTGTGAATATAATTACCAGATTCGATTGCCATATTACCTATATAATATGTAGCTGGCATATTACTATTTACAGATGGACTTTCAATTGAAACAAGCAAATTACTATGAATATTCTTTGCAACATAATCTGGATTTACTTCATCTAAATTTGCTAAGATCGTAGCCATTGCATACACATTTGGCTGCTTTACTACTGTCCCATTAATTACAAGATCATGTTCACTATTTCCATTGTCGGAACCTACAACTAGATTAAATACTTCACTCATTTTATCTCTCCTTATCATCTCTTAATATATTTTATTTAATTATTTTAAATTATAAATCACTTTATTACACTATTAATATACCATAAAAAGTAAATATAGTCAATATTATTTAATGTAAAGTATTTTTTTAAAGTGTGTTTTAGTGTTTTGTATTTTTCTTTAGTGTGAATATTTTCTGTTTTTATAAAGAAATTTAAAATTTTTGTTAATTTTTATATAGATATTATCACTTTAGATTAGTGTTTTATACTTTATTATACTTATTTATGTTTTTTTTTATTATATTCCACTTTAGATTAATTTTATATAATAAAAATAGAGAGTCGAAACTCTCTATTTTTATTATCCTCACGGTGAGTAGTATTCATTTTCCACATTTATAAGAATTATATTCTTCTATTACTCTTTCAACTTCCTTATCAAAATTCACATCCGATTTATCTGTCCATGCAAGAAA
>JAUNSM010000115.1 GCA_030539215.1 Clostridia bacterium | reverse complement strand
TAAATATTAATATAAAAATAAAATGTAGAAAGAAAGGAGTGTATGGTTATTTAAGCTATTAAATATATCATACAAGACAAAATGGAAAGAGAAAATTTGAAAGGGATAGTAGAGGCAATCTTATTTTCAGTGGGAAGGGAAGTTAAGGTTACTGAATTGATGGGTGCTCTCGAAAAGAGTCCGGATGAAATAGTGGAATTAATAGAGGAAATGAAACAACAATACAAAAGTCAGAGCAGGGGAATAGAAATTATAAAAGTGAAAGATGCGTATCAATTATCAACTAAAAGAGAGTTATATGAAAATATATATCCTATAATTGATAAAAGGGCAAAACCTAATTTATCTGGTGCAGCACTTGAAACCTTGGCGATAATAGCGTATAATCCAAGAATTACTAGACCAGAAATAGAGGCAATACGTGGAGTAAATTGTGATGGCACAATGTATAAATTGTTAGAGTATAATTTGATTGAGTGTCTTGGAAAATCAGATATTCCTGGGAAACCATCGATGTATGGTGTAACTACAGAATTTTTTAGAATGTTCGGATTTTCTAGTTTGGAAGAATTACCGGACTTACCTAAATATAAAATTGATGAAAATGAACAGATAATAATAGAAGAAATGAAATAGAGATGCAGAAGTAAAAAGGATTTCGCCTTAGATAATTACACACATACAAAATTATGTGTGTAATTATCTAAGGCGAAACCTTTTTTATGTAAATTGTATATCTCTCTGGTCCTTCAATCTTAGTTGAGTTGAAATTGTTTTCACTTTGTGTTATACTAATATCAGTAACACCGACTGGACGATTCGAGCTTGTACTCGATATACCAGCGGTGTTGTTTTGTTTTATATTGTTTACTTTATAAATAGGAAAGTCATTATTTCATAATTGTATAAAAAGGGATCCGCCCTAAACTAATACACACATTTTCTATCACATAGACTTTTCATCTCTATCCATCCATATTTCTAAAGATTGTGAAAATAATCCATTATTTATACTAGTGAAAAGATTAAGATTTTTAGATTTATTTAGTATTTTTCTAACATTAAATAGCCCAAGGCCAGTATTATTCTTTTTTGTTGAAAATCCCTTTTTAAATAATTCATTTGTGTTTAAATTATGGTGATTGAAAGTATTTTCAATAGTAATTATTTGTAATCCTTTTTTATTATTACTTGAAAAGCTGATATTAATTACTTTATTCTCACAATCGTTTGCAGCTTCAATTGCGTTATCTAGTAGAATTCCTAGTATTCTACTTAGAGTGTATGAATCCACACATAATTCTTTTAGATTGAAGAAAATATCTAGATTAATTTTAATGTTTAAATTTTCAGCCTTCATATATTTTGAAGCAATAATATTATAGATAGCAGGATTATTGATAACAGAGGGACTTAAGACTGTAAGATTATTTATCTTTTGACAATCGTCTAATAATTGAAGATAATAATCCTTCAGGCCTTCCATATTATTTGTATAAATATAACCCCCAATACATTGAAGTGTGTTACTGTAATCATGCTTAAAAGAATGTAAATTTTCTTGTAACGTATTTAGAGTTTGGTTATACAATTTGTATTTTTTTAGATTTGTAGTATTTTTTTCCAGTTTTGCAATATTTAATAAATTTTGAATATTAATTATAAAATATAACAATAAATTTAAAAGTATCAAAAAAATAAAGAAATCTG
>JAUNSM010000006.1 GCA_030539215.1 Clostridia bacterium | reverse complement strand
GCTTTTCTAGCTTTTTTAAGTCCATATTTTTTACGTTCTTTCATTCTAGCATCTCTTGTTAAAAAGCCAGAAGATTTAAGAATTGGTCTATGTTCTGAATTTACTTCTAACAAAGCTCGTGCTATACCGTGTCTTATAGCTCCTGCTTGACCACTTATTCCACCACCTGTTACTTTTGCAATAACATCAAATTTATCTAATGAATTTGTAGCAGTTAAAGGTTGTTTTACAATAACTTTTAATGTTTCTACACCAAAAAATTCATCTAAAGGTTTGTTATTTACAGTAATGTTTCCTTTACCAGCTATTAATCTAACTCTTGCAATTGATTTTTTTCTTCTACCTGTTCCATAAAATGTTATTTTTTCTTTTTTTGTTGCCATATTATTTTACCTCCCAAACTTCAGGTTTTTGTGCTTGATTTTCATGTTCTGCTCCTGCATATATTCTTACTTTGTTAATCATTTGTCTTCCTAATCTATTATGTGGAAGCATTCCTTTGATTGCAAGCATCATTGCCTTTTCTGGATTTTTAGAAAGCATATCTCTTGCAGATATTTCTTTCATTCCTCCAATATATCCTGAATGATGTCTGTAAATTTTTTGATCTAATTTTTTTCCTGTTAAAATAATATCTTTGCAATTTAGTATTATAACATGATCACCAGTATCTTGATTTGGTGTAAATGTTGGTTTATGTTTTCCTCTTAATAGTTTTGCTGCTTCTGTAGCTACTCTACCTAATGGTTTTTGACTAGCATCTATTATATACCATTTACTTTCAATTTCATTTTTTTTAGCCATATATGTTGTATTATTCATTAAAAATAATTCCTCCTATCATAAACTATAATATATATTTAGCAGTATAATATATTTAACTACCGGGTAATAGGTTAAATATATACCTACAAATATTCGTACCCAACTATTTTAATATATAAATTTAAAAAAGTCAATAAAAACCATTGACTTTTTTTAAAAAATGCTGTATTATTAGATGGTTAAAGAAGAAGAATCCACTTCTCACCTTATCCAATGTAGGAAAAAGGTTAATATTTAAATTACTAAATAAGTAATATAAGTATATATTGTGGGTTGACTTGTTCTTTAGAGCAAGTTTTTTTTGGAGGTGAATAATATAAAACAAGACCTATTAATTAATGAACAAATTAGAGTCAAGGAAGTTCAGGTAATTGATAATGAAGGAAATAAATTAGGTAAAATGAATACACATGATGCTGTTAATATAGCAATGGATAAAAATTTAGATTTAGTTTTAGTTTCTTCAAATATAGAAAATCCAGTTTGTAAATTAATGGATTATGGTAAATATAAATTTGAGCAATCCAAAAGAGAAAAAGAGTCTAAGAAAAAACAAAAAACATTTGAATTAAAAGAGTTAAGAGTTACTCCTAATATAGAAGAACATGACTTTAATTTTAAAATAAAAAATGCAAAAAAATTTTTAAGCGAAGGAAATAAAGTGAAGATTACTGTTAGATTTAGAGGAAGAGAACTTAACTATGTAAAATTAGGTGAACAGGTATTAAATAAATTTATAGAGGAATTATCTGAAATATCAACATTAGAAAAAAAACCATTATTAGAAGGTAAAAATATGTTTATAATACTAGCATCAAATAATAAATAACAAATTTATAGGAGGTAAAAAAATGCCAAAATTAAAAACAAATAAAGCTGCTGCAAAAAGGTATTCTTATACAGCAAGTGGAAAAGTTAAAAGAACATCATCAAATTCAAGACATAGATTAGCAACAAAAACAAAAAGACAAAAAATGTCAAGAAGAACAGGTGCTTATGCAGATAAAACATGCGAAGCAGGAATTAAAAGAATGTTACCATATGGTAACTAAAACAAAAAGAATTAGGAGGTAAAACAAATGGCAAGAGTAAAAACAGCAAGAATAACAAGAAAAAAACATAAAAAAGTATTAAAACAGGCAAAAGGATACTTTGGAGCAAAAAGTTATAGATTTAGAAATGCAAACCAAGCAGTTTTAAAATCATTATCATATGCTTATGTCGGAAGAAAAGACAAAAAAAGTGATTTTAGAAAATTATGGATTACTAGAATAAATGCGGCAGCAAGAATTAATGGGACAACATATAGTAAAATGATAGCAGGACTTAAGAAAGCTAATGTTACAATAAACAGAAAAATGTTAGCTGAACTTGCAGTAAATGATAGTAAGGCATTTGCAGAAATAGCAAATATTGCAAAAAATGCATAAGATAATTGATTTTGGAGGGAACAACTTGTTCTTGCATATATTGAGGCAAGAGGCAAGTAATAATTCTAACATTAATCAATTATTATTAATTCCATGTGTAATTCTTGATTTTTTATGCATACATCCTTTTAAAGATGGAAATGGAAGAATGTCAAGATTGTTATCATTATTATTATTATATAAAAATGGATTTGACGCAGGAAAATATGTTTCTTTTGAAGAACAAATAAACAATAATAAAGCATATTATTATGAAACACTAAAGGAATCATCAATAGAGTGGAATGATAATAAAAATACCTATGTTCCATTTATACAAAATTTTCTATCAACATTATATATGTGTTATAAAGAACTTGATAAAAGATTTAATGTGGCAAATAGTAATAAAATAACAAAAAAAGCTAGAATAGAAGCTACAGTGTTAAATAGTTTAACAGCAATTTCTAAAGTAGAAATATGCAATATTCTCCTAGATGTAAGTCCAACAACAGTAGAAGCAGTATTGGGAATGATGGTTAAAGAGGGAAAAGTTCAAATAATCGGAAGTGGAAGAAACACAAGATATATTAAAAATGGATAAAAAGAATTATTATGGAATGAGACTTGGAACGGGGATGTAAAACTTTGTAAATATTTTCATTTACAAAGTTTTACATCCCCGTTCCAAGTCCCATTCCAATCTATTGCTTTTTTATTTTAGGTTTGGAAACGAGTGAGGCAATATATCCAAAAAATACAGCGGCAGCAATTCCGCCAGCAGCAGCGGCGGTTCCACCAGTAAAAGCACCAACTAAACCAATTTCTTTAACCTTTTGAATAGCACCTTTGGCTAAAAGATTACCAAAGCCACTAAGAGGAACAGTTGCACCAGCACCAGCAAAGTCAACTAAACGCTGGTATATACCTAGCCCTCCGTAATATTGCACCTACTGTTACAAATATAACAAGTATTCTTGCAGGTGTTAATTTTGTTTTATCTATTAAAATTTGTCCGATGATGCATATTAAACCACCAACAGCAAAACATTTTAAAAATTGCATCCAATCTAAATTATTAAAAAAATCTTGCATTATAAAAATTCCTTCTTTCAATTAAAATTAAATTTCTATTGATATTGCATGTGCAATACCAGGTATTGATTCACCTTGTTGACTTGAGGTAGCATTCATTAAAGCACCAGTTGCAACAAGAAGAATTTTTTTAAAGTTTTTTTGCTTTAATTGATTAAATATATATCCAGAAAAAATACTTGCACAACATGCACAACCAGAGCCACCAGAATGAGTATCTTGATTTTCTTTGTCAAAAATCATTACTCCACAATCATTATAATTATTTTTAATATTATGTCCTTTGGTTTGACAGAGTTCTATTGCAATTTCTTTTCCAATATATCCTAAATCTCCTGAAAATATAGCATCATAATAACTTGGATTTCTTCCGCGTATCCTTAAAATGAGTTAAAAGGGTATCTACAAAAGCAGGTGCCATAGCAGCTCCCATATTATTTGCATCTTTAATACCCATATCAACTATTTTTCCAGGAGTAATGTGCGTTATATAAGGTCCTGAACCTGTTTTAGAAATTATTGCAGAACCTGCACCAGTTACTGTCCATTGAGAAGCGGGAGGCCTTTGATTACCAAGCTCTAATGGAAACCTAAATTGTTTTTCTGCACTACAAAAATGGCTAGAAGATGTTGCAATAATATATTGAGCTGCACCACCATCAATAAAAACAGAACCTAGACTAAGAGCTTCTACAAAAGTAGAACAAGCTCCAAATATACCAAACAATGGCACTCCAAGTTCCCTAAGACCAAAACTAGATGATATACATTGATTTAATAAATCTCCTGCAAAGCAATAATCAATATTATCAGCAGGGATTTTTGACTTAATTATATTTGTATTTACAGTTTCTTTAATTATTTTACTTTCTGCTTTTTCCCAAGTTTTTTCTCCCCAAAATTCATCCTCCAAACATTTATCAAAATATTGTGCCATAGGGCCGGCAGCTTCTTTTGGACCAACTATACTAGCAGTTTCTAATATAGTGATAGGATTATCAAATTTAATAGTTTGTTTTCCTAATTTTTGCATAATTAAAATTCCTTTCTAGGAAAAAAATTAATAAATTTTTCTCCAACTATTTATATTAATGTTATTGTCTGTGTATTAAAAATTAAGTATATAATTCCAACTAATATAGAAGTTGAAATTCCGTAAACAAGAACTGGTCCAGCTACAGTAAACATTTTAGCACCTACACCCATAACATATCCTTCCGATTTATATTCCATTGCAGGGGATACAATTGAATTAGCAAAGCCTGTAATTGGAACAAGAGAGCCAGCACCAGCAAATTTACCAATTTTATTAAACAAATTAATAGCAGTAAAAAATGCACTTAAAAATATTAAAATAATTGAAGTAATAGTAGCGCTAATTTCAATATCTAATCCTCTATATTTGCATATTTCCATAATAAATTGTCCAATTGTACATATTAAACCACCAACCCAAAAACTGTTTAAACAGTTTTTCCATATAGGTGAATTCGGTGATTTTTGGTCAACATAGTTTTGATACTCTTTTTGTGTATTTATAGGTTTCATAATTTTTCCTCCTTTTACTCACGAGATTCATCAATAATAAAACATAAATCAATAGTTGAATAATATTCAATTATTTTATTACCATCTATTTTTGCAGTTTGCTCTAATACAGCGATAGATGAAATATAATCTATTGTTTTAGATGCTTCTAAAATAGTTTTTGTTATTGCATCCTTCCATGATATATTTGATATTCCTGTTAGTTTTAAGTGTTTTTCAATTGCCATTTACAAACCTCCAATAAAAAAATCTTAATAATATATTTTCCAAAATCACTAAAAATATTCAAAAAAACAGTTTAAAAAAACATATGACATTTGTGTTACAATTAGATTACAATTAACTTTAAAATATTGACTTTTAAGTAGAATATTATAAAATATGTATAATAAAAGTTTTAATAAATTAGATTTTTTTGTTGGAATACAAGTTAATATTTGGATTTAATTAAAATAATGTATTTAAAAAAATTTTATTTTATACTGACAATTTTTTGTAGAATATAAAAAAAGTTCAAGTATCAATTTAATAATTTAGTAAATCATAAAAATAAATAAAAAATAAACTAAGGAGAAAATAATGCCAAGCTGTTTAGGATTATATATTGAAAACAACTTAATTAAATATGCAAAAATGTCAAGAGACCACGATAATCTTAGAATTGATTCTTTTGGTATAAAATTTTATGACAATATTAATGAAGCAATTAATATGATTGTAAGTGAAACATATAGCTATAAAACTCCTATTAGTGTTAATATTTCAGATGAAAAATATTATTATGCAGATTTGTTTAGTTTATTAAATAAAAAGGATTTGGAAAAAGCTGTAGATACAGAGTTTGATTATTTTTGTAATGAAACTAAAAAAAATAAAAAGGCACTGGAATATAGAAGATTATTAATTCCTAATTTAGAGAATAAAGATAAAATTACAAGCTTATATATTTATTCAGACAAATCAAATATAGCTGGAAAATTACAGACATTAGAAAAATTTAGAGTTAGTCATATTGTTCCACTACCTATTAGTATAGCTAATTTAAACAGATTTATTGATAAAAGAGGAACTTTAATAATTAATATAGAAAAAAATACATCTCTTACAACATTAATAGATGGTCAAATTAATAAAATAGATTTAATTGAAAATGGAATGAAAGAAATATTTGACAATATTACAATGAAGGAAAATTCATATGCAAAAGCATATGAAATATGCAAAAATAGTACTATATATACTTTACAAGGAAGAAATCTTCAAGTAGAAGAAAATGAATATATGGAAGATATTATGCCTGTATTATATAAAATTATAGAGCAAACAAAAGAAGTCTTAAATAAAAACAATACAGATATTAAAGAAATATACATTACAGGGCTTGCTACAGCAATAAATAACATAGATTTATATTTTCAAGAAAATTTTCCTAATAAAAGATGTGAAATATTAACTCCATTTTTTATAGATAAAGGTAATGTAAAATTAAATATTAAAGATTATATAGAAGTTAATTCTGCAATATCATTAGCTTTACAAGGGTTAAATATTGGAACAAAAGAAGTGAACTTTAAAAACAAAGGAAAGATGGATCAATTTAACCAATTTTTAACAATGGATATTGGAGATAAATCAAACAAAAAAAATAAAAATAGACAAAATGAAAAAATGCCAAGAGAAAATTTTACAGATAAACTAAAAGACATGTTTAGAATGGATTTTAGCAAATCTTTAGACAATATAGAAAAAGGAATGATTAGATTTAGTGCAACAGTGTTAATTTTATTAATAATTTATACAGCATTTACAAAAGTATTAATTAATCAAATTAATAGTAAAGAAATTGAAGTACAGAGTTTTATAAAAGATAGTGAAACAAAAATAAATGAAATATCAGCTAAATCTAAATTAGTAAATGAAAGAACACAACAATATAATTCATTAATTCAGAAAATAGATGAATCTAGTGCAAAAATTACAGAAGGATATGCTAAGAAAAGAGCAATTCCAAATTTTTTAACACAAATAATGTCTAATATACCAAAAGAGGTTCAATTAACTTCTATAAGCAATACAACAGGAAAAACTATAAAAATTGAAACACAATCAAAAGAATATGAACAACTTGGTTATTTTATAGCAAAAATAAAAAATGAAGGAATTTTAATAGATGTAACTGCTACTTCAGGAATAAGACAAAATGAATTTATTAAAGTTACAATTGAAGGGAATTTGCCATATTAAAAAATAAAAATCATAATGAGGAGAATTGATGTGAAGAAAATATTAATAGGAGTTTTAATTATATTATTAATAATTCTAACATATATAGTAATTGCTAAAAGTATTAGCATTGGAAATTTTAAGATAGAGAGTATTAAAGATATAAAATTAGCAAGTGATACTTTAAATCAAGATGTAGATAAATCAAACGCTTTGGTAGACCAAACATATCCTACAGAAAGTGCTTCATTAGAAGAAGCTATAAAAAATTTGAAAATAGCTAAACAAAAATATGAAAGTAAAAATTTAGATGGTACGAATCTAACTAGCATAGGAGCTGTTGAAGTAAAAACATATAAAATACATTATTTATGGACAATTTTGGGAAATTATAGAAAATATAGAAGTGTACAATCATTAAATCTTGATTTAAAAACTACACAAATGGAAGATGTATATGATTTACAATTTACGTTAGTTGGTTCTTATTCAAGTATTATAGAATTTTTATATGATATTGAAGATGATGAAGAATTAAATTTTAGTCCTAAAAATTTTGCAATTACATCAAATATTGATACTACTTCAAAAGATATAGAACAAAGTAACAATATGACTAAAACTAATACTTTAGCAGACACAACAAATCAAACAGATTCAAGTAATCAAGCAAAAACAACAAATCAAAAGTCTACAAAAACAACAAATGATGGAATTACATTAAAAGCCACTTTTACAGTTGAAAACATTGGAGTTACATTAGATTAATATTAAATTGGAGGAAATTATGATAAAAACTATTGCAAAAGAAATAGGAATTGTTATATTATTATTAATAGCAGTGACATTAATATTGGGAATATTATTTTATGATTATATTCCAACAAACAAGACTATTCCGACTAAAATAGAAACATATAAACTTTCAGAAGAAATTGAAACAGAATTAGTACAAAGTATGAGTGATGGACAAAATATAGTAAGAACTTACTATATAGATAGTTCAGATTTAAGTTCATATGAAATTACTAAAGAATATAATAAAGGAAAAGCAAACCCATTTGCAGATTATACAGTAAATGCTACAACACAAAACAATACAACAAATTCTAATAATACAATAGATAACAATGGACAGAACAAAAATGATTCAGAGGTATTTTTTAATACCACTGGAAAATAATTATCGGTATTATTTATTTTAAATAATATAAATAAAAAATAAAAAGGGAGGGGAAACGAATGATGAAAGGACAAAAAGGTATAACATTAGTTGCATTAGTTATTACAATTATAGTAATGTTAATATTAGTAGGTGTTAGTATAGCAGTTGCTATAAATGGAGGACTATTTGACACAGCAACAAAAGCAACAAATGACACAAATGCTGCATTACAACAAGAAAGAAATTTAGCTGATGGAAAAGTAACAGTTAATAATCAAGTAAGAAATATTAGCGACTATGGTGTTTAAAATATAACATTAAAGATATGCAGGCATATGCAAAATTTTGTATATGCCTAAATTACTATAAAGGGGTAATAAAATTGGAATTAGCAATTTATTTTATAATATTTATAATAGGAGCACTACTAGGAAGTTTTTTTTCACTAGCAATTTATAGAATACCACTAAAACAAAATATTACTCATGAAAGATCATATTGTCCAAACTGTAATCATAGATTAGAATTCTTGGATTTAATTCCAATATTTAGTTATGTTTTTTTAGGTGGAAAATGCAGATATTGTAAACAAAAAATTAGACCAAGATATATACTTTTAGAAATTTTTTCAGGTATATTATTCTTATTGTTTGTTATATCTTTAAAATTTAATATTTATAATTTAGAAATACAAAAATTAATTTATTTATTATTTGGAACTTTATATATTAGTAGTTTATTTATTATTGGAGGAATTGAAAAAGAAACACATTCTATTTCAAATTCAGTATTGTTATTTGGACTTATATCTCAAACAATATATATAATATATTTATATATATTAAATATTAGTATATATAAATATGCAATATATTTGTTTTTAATGCTTATATTAATATTAGTAAACACAATATTATTAAGGAAAAAAGGAAAAGAAAATTATACTATACAAATATTAACATTATGTTCATATTTTGCAATTGTTACAAAAGAGCAAGTAATAATAGTATCAATTATTTTTACATTATTATTAATAGCAGTTAAACAAATATTAATTACAACAAAAAATAAAAAACAACAAATGGCAAAAGTTGAAACACAAAATAAAATACCAATAGGATTTTATTTATGTTTTACTAATATTGTAGTGCTAATTCTACAAAATTATATTTTTTAGGTGGATGTTAAATGATAAAAAAAATGTTGAAAAAACAAAATGGATTTGCCGCATCAGATGGTCTAACAGCTATTATAATTATAGCTCTATTTACTGGAATAATAGCAACTATAATATATAATATATATTTGTCAAATACCTCAATAAAAAGAATGGGAACAGCAACTGCATATATTACAAATATTATTGAATATACAGAAAAAGCATATTATGATGATGTATCAGTAACTGGATTAGAAAATTATATAAATGAGCAAGCATCATTTTTTGATACAGGTAAAAATAAAGTTATAATAAGTTCAAACAATACTGAGCAACAAATAGGAAATGGATCTCCAGCATTTACAATAGAAATAAATATTGAATATTATAATGAAACAGAGGGGAATACAGATAAAAAAGATTTAGTAAAAAAAGTTTCAGTTACAGTAACATATAAATTAGGAAATAAGCAGCAAGAAATATCAATGTTTAGGATAAAATTAAGAGAAACTTTAGCTACACCTAATAAGCCAGACCTTAAGTTATTAACAACAGGAGGAGGCTATAGTTATCCTATTAGACAAATAGATAATCAATGGAAAGTTTGTGACGAAAAAGACACTGAATGGTATAATTATGAAAATGGATATTGGGCAACAGTAATGATTAGTGAGGATCAGTTAGATATAGGAGATGAAGTGAGTGTATGGGATGCTCCGGTGTATTTTTGGATACCAAGATATGCATATGATACAACAAATAATTCAATTGAATTTTTATATAGTAATACTGATAAATATGTATATAATAATGAAGGTTACAATAGTTTAGAAGATACTAATTTTGACGTTTTAGAAGAATTTACAAATGAATTAACTGGTGAATCATTAACTGGAATATGGGTTAACATCGATTCAGAAAATTTACCAGAGGCATACAGTAATTTAGATACAGTTTATCCGAGAAAAGGTATCATAAGATTGGTCGTATGGCATAACTTTTAAATTATTAATAGGGATATGGTTTAATAATATTTTATCAAATGCAAAAGTATATTTGGTAATTTTATGTAATAAATCAAAAATTATATAAATTTTAATAAAAATATATTATAATATGAATATGAAAAAGGAGGGAATTGTAATATGGATAATAAAAGAAAAGGACCAATAGGAATAGAATTAGTTAGAAGAGGTTTAATTAATGAAATAGATATTAATAGAGCATTAGAATATCAAAAAGACAATCCTGATAAAAAAATAATAGAAATAATAAACGTACTAAAACTATGTGACCAATATGCACTAATTGAGGCATTAGGAGATATTTTAGATGAAAAATCTATTATATTAACTCAAAATGATATTAATATAAATGTTTTAGAATATATTTCAATAGATATAGCAAAACAAAATAAAGCAATTCCATTTGATATAACAGGAAATAAAATAAAAGTTTGTTTTGCCGACACTTTAAACAGAAAAACAGTAGATACAGTAAGATTAATACTTCTTAACAAGGGTCTTATAATGGAAAGATATATTACATTTGAAAAAAACATTAATGATATTTTAGAATCTTTACAAGGTACAGCTACAGAATCTATTAACTCAAATGCGGATACTACAGGATTAGTAGATACTATTATAAAAACTGGAATAAAGAAAAGAGCAAGTGATATACATATAGAGCCACTGGAAAATGAATTAAGAGTAAGATATAGGATAGATGGTGAATTAGTTAATGCAGCTAAAATACAAAAAGAAAAACAAGCACAAATGATAGGAAGATTAAAAGCAATATCTAATATGTTTCAAGAAAAACAAGAATCACAAGATGGAAGAATTATATTATATCCTGATTATAATATTCGTGTTTCTTCACAAAAAAATATATATGGAGAAAAATTTGTATTAAGATTGTTAAAGAAAAATCTTAGTATTAGAGGACTTGTGGATTTAGGATTTCCAGAAGATGAAAAACTTGTTAAAGCAAGTTTTAATAAAAGAAATAGTATTACAATAATTGCTGCACCAACAGGTGAAGGAAAAACCACAACATTATATAGTATAATAGATTACTTAAATAGACCACAAATAAATATTACAACAATAGAGGATCCAGTAGAAATTCGTATACCAGGGTTAAATCAAATAGAAATTAATGAAAAATTACGATTTTCAGATTCTTTAAGAACAGTATTAAGACAAGATCCTGATATTATATTACTTGGAGAAATAAGAGATAAAGAAACAGCAGAAATAGCTCTTCAGGCAGGACAAACAGGACATTATGTTTTATCAACAATACATACAATAGACAGTGTTGAGGTAATAACAAGATTAAGAAAAATGGGAATTTCAAATTATGATATTTCAAGTACTGTTGGTACAACAGTATCACAGAGGTTAGTAAGAAAGTTATGCAAAAAGTGTGCTAAACAAAGAGAATTTACACAAGAAGAAAAAGATATTATATCGAAAATAGGCAAAAAATATAATATAAATTTTGAACTTGATGGTAAATATACTTATGATGCAATAGGTTGTAAAGAATGTAATAATAGTGGGTATTATGAAAGAATAGGAATATTTGAAGTTTTATCAATAGAAGACAATATAAAAGAATTAATAGTAAATGGAAGTTCAAGTATAGAAATTAGGGATGAAGCACTTAAAGGAAGCTATAAACCATTAATAATAGATGGAATAAATAAAGTTATACAGGGAGTAACTAATTTAAAAGAATTAGATAGAAAACTGGTAATTTATTAAAACCAAACAACTTGTGTATTAATAATAAGGAGGAAGTCTAATGATAAATATGAATAAAATACTAGATACAGCAATAAAAATGGATGCATCAGATATACATTTAATATATAAATTAAAACCTATGATGAGAATTGCAAGAGAATTAAAAGAAATAGAAAGCCAAGATATAATTGAAGAAAATGATTTATATGAGGCATATGATTATTTTGTAAGAGGAAATATTGATAAAGACGAAATATATAAAACTATGAAAAGGTTAGATACATCTTTTGAATATGAAAATGTTAGATTAAGAGTAAATATATCTTCTGCAGATGATATGCCAGTATTTACTTTAAGAATTATAAAAGCCAAATTACCAAAGTTCGAAGAATTAGGAGTACCAGATATAGTAAGACGTATGACATATCAGCCTCAAGGATTAATATTAGTAACAGGTAAAACAAATTCAGGTAAAACCACAACTTTAAATGCATTAATAAATGAAATAAATGAAACACAAAACAAAAAAATATTAACATTAGAAAAGCCTGTAGAATTTAAACATACTTGTAAAAAATCTGTAATTATACAAAAAGAAGTAGGCAAAGGTGGAGATGTTTTAAATTTTAGAGATGGTGTAAAAAATTCCTTAAGAGAAGATTGTGACATATTAGTAATAGGAGAAATAAGAGACAAAGAAACAATGGAGGCTGCTATAGATATGGCAGAATCTGGACATTTAGTAATTGGAACATTGCATACAAAATCTTGTGCAGAAACATTAGATAGAATGATAAATTTTTATGAAGTTAGAGATCAAGCAAGTATTAAATATTTAATGTCATCATTATTAAAATTAGTTGTATCACAAAGACTTTTAAAAGGAACAGACGAAAAACTTGTACTACTACCTGAAGTAATGGTTGTAGATAATATAGTTTCAGGTTGTATTAGAAAAGAAAAGTTTAGCGTAGCAGAACTAGAAGATGCAATTCAAGGTAATATAGACAAAGGAAGCATAAGTTTAATAAATTCAATTGCAAGACTATTTGTAGACGAAAGAATTACTTTAGAACAAGCAAAATCTCAAATAGAAGAAAAAAATATAGAGGTCTTGAATAGGACGATTATGCAGATGAAGATAAGAAGAGGATAATTTTAAAAAAATGGAGGATAAATAACATGCCTTTATATATATATAAAGCAGTAACTCAAAATGGGCAGATTGTAACAAATAGAGTAGAAGAAATGAATAGATTTATATTATTAAGAAAATTAAAAAATAATAAATTAATGCCTATAAAAGTTACTCAAATACAAATGAATAAAAGAGCTAATAATAGTATAAAAAAACAACGAAAAAATATTGAAAGAAGTGATAGTGTATTAAAAACAGTTAGACAGCAAGAAATAACAAGAAGTATAATGTCTAAAAATAAAAATTTTTCAATAGATACTAAAAGAAAACTTTTTAATGGTTCAAAAATAAAAAATAGAGATATTGTTATATTTACACAAAACTTTTTTTTACTAAAAAAGGCTAATTTTAATAATATACATGCATTATCTACAATAATTGAAACTACAGAAAATCCGTCATTGAGATCTATACTTGAAGATATTTTGTTAGGAGTAGAAGCTGGAGAAAGCATGTATTCTACAATGGAATATTATACAGGTGTATTTCCACCTATTTATATAAATATTATTAAAGTAGGAGAATTATCTCGGTTCGTTAACAAAAGCATTAGAGCAGGCTGTAAAATATCTTGATGAAAGTTTTGCATTAACAAAAAAAGTTAGAGATATATTAGTTCCTAATTTAATACAATTTTTTGGTTTAATTATATTATTAATAGTAGGAACTTTAATAGCTATTCCTGCAGTTCAAAATGTATTAGAACAAGCAGGGAGTTCAGAGCAATTACCAGCACTTACACTTTGGTTTAAAGGAGTATTAGATAATTTAATTAAATATTGGTACATACCAGTTACAGCAATAACATCAATAGTTTTAACAACATGTTTTTATATAAAAACTCCACAAGGAAGATATAAATATCATTATTTTAAATATAAAATGCCAATTTTTGGACAATTAATATATGCGATGGATTTTTCAAAACTTATAAAAGCAATATTATTAAATATACGAAATGGTATGAGAATACAAGAAGCATTAGAAACAAGTAAAAATATTTCTAATAATTTAGTTATGCTTTCATTAATAGAGTCTTCTATTAATAATATTTTAATTGGTCAGAGTTGGATAGAACCATTTGAAAGATCTGGATTTTCTAGCCCGATGACAACAGAGATGTTAAAAATAGGTATGCAAACAGATTTAGCAGAAATGATGGAAAAATTATTAGAATATATGGATATAGACATTGATAATATAATGAAAAAAATAATGAAAGCACTACCACAAATAGTATATATAGTAGTAGGAGTAATGCTAATATTTGTAACTGCTGTGGTATTAGTACCAATGATACAAATATATATGGGAACATGGATGTTTTCAGCTTATTTATAAATATAATATTAGGGGGCATGTTATGAAAATAGGCATTGATATAGGCGGAAGTCATGTGGGAATAGGAATAGTAAATAACAGTGGAGAAATTTTAGCAAAAGAGGAAAAAGATTATAATAAAAAAGAAGAAGACATGTCTAATATGGTATTATTAACAATAATAGAAGTAATAGAAAAAATTATAAAAGAAAAAAATTTACGAATAAAAGATATAGATAGTATTGGAATAGCCATGCCAGGAACTGTATCTAATGGAATAGTAATAAAAGCAGAAAATTTAGGAATAAAAAATTTTAATATAACAGAACAAATAAAAAAGTATTTTGATATACCAGTAAAATTAGCAAATGATGCAAAATGTGCTGCAATAGCAGAAAAAAAATATGGTTCTTTAAAAAATTACGATGATGCATTATTTTTTACAATTGGTACAGGAGTAGGAGGAGCTGCTTTTTTAAATGGACAACTTTTGAAACCTAAAAGATATTCAGGTTTTGAATTTGGTCATATGTTAATACAAAAAGATGGAAAACAATGCAATTGTGGCAGAAGAGGATGTTTTGAAGTTTATACATCAATGAAAAGACTAAAGGAAAAAATAAAAGAAGAATTTAATTTAGATACTATATGTGGAAAACAAATAAAAGAATTTATGTTACAAAATAAAGGAAACAAAAAATTAAATCAAATATTAGATACATACATAGATTATTTAAGTATAGGAATTGCTAATCTTATTAATATATTTGAACCACAAGTGATATCAATAGGTGGAAGCTTTACTTATTATGAAGAAATATTATTAAAAAAATTAGAAAATCAATTATTAACAAAAGGCAAATTTTTTAATGAGGGGGACATCCCAAAAGTAGTAATGGCAAAGTTGAAAAATGATGCAGGAATAATAGGAGCAACACTAAGTTAAGGGGGAAATAGAATTGGGGAAAATAGTATTATTAGATGAATTAACAATTAACAAAATTGCTGCAGGAGAGGTTATAGAAAGACCAGCCTCAGTAGTAAAAGAATTGATAGAAAACTCTATAGATGCAGGGGCAGATAAAATAACAATAGAAATACAAAATGGTGGAATTAGTAAAATTAGAATTATAGATAATGGATTTCGGAATATCTAAAGATGATATGGAGTTTGCATTTGAAAGACATGCAACAAGTAAAATAAGACAAGCATCAGATTTAGAAACGGTAAAATCAATGGGGTTTAGAGGAGAGGCTTTAGCAAGTATTGCAGCAATTGCAAATGTAGAAATGATATCAAAAACTGAAAATTGTGATAATGGAAATATAATAATAGTAGAAGGTGGAAAAATAATAAAACAAGAAGAAATTGCTTCTCAAATAGGAACTACAATTACAGTAAGCAATCTGTTTTTTAATACACCAGTAAGATATAAATTTTTAAAAAAGGATTTTACAGAAACTGGTTATATAGAAGATGCAGTTACAAGAATAGCTTTGGCAAATCCACAAATTTGTATAAAATTAATAAATGGAGGTAAAACCATTATACAAACAACAGGAAGTGGAAATATAAAAGATGTTATTTATGCAATATATGGAAAAGAAGTAGCAGAAGGAATTGTTAATGTAAATTATGAATATGAAGATATAAAAATAGAAGGAGTAGTTGGTAAACCAGAAATAGCACGAAACAATAGAAGCTACCAATTATTTTTTGTAAACAAAAGATATATAAAAGATAAAACATTATCAGCGGCAACAGAGCAAGCATTTAAAGGATTACTTACAATTGGAAAATATGCGTTTTTAGTTTTAAATGTAAGTATTAATCCAAAAGAGATAGATGTAAACGTTCATCCAACCAAATTAGAGATAAGATGGTCTGAAGAACAAAAAATATTTAAAGCACTTTATCATGCAATTAGAGATAGTCTTTTAAAAGAAGATTTAGTAAAGGTATCAGAAAGACCAATAGAGCAAGAAAATTTACAAGAAAATATTAACATAGAAAACACCACACAACAAAATAATGATTTTGAAACTCAATCAATAAAAATGCCAAGCTTTATTAATATTTTTAAGAAAAAAGAGAAATCAGAAGAAATTGATGAGTTTACACAAAGTGAAAAAAACAATGCTATACAAGAATTATTTAATAAAAAGAATAAAATTACAGAAGAGGATATTACTTTAGAAAAAAAAGAGGAATACAAAATACCAACAGAAGAACAAATTGACAACATGACAAACATTTTGGATATGCAAAAGACAATGGAGAATAAAATAAAGTCAAATGAAAAGATTCAAGAAGATTTTGATGAAATGTATGTAAAAACTTTTGGAAAACTTCCAGAAACAAATGAACAACAACATGAACATGAAAAAAGTAATACTATTGATTTAACTTCAATAGAAAATGTTTCTGTATATGAAGATAAATCTTTATATACCAATATTCCAAATTACAAATATATAGGAGTTTTCTTTTCTACATATATAGTAATTGAAATAAAAGATGAAATATACATTATAGACCAACATGCAGCACATGAAAGAATAATGTATGAAAAAGTGAAGAAAAATTTTTATAATAGTCAAGGCAAAGATTCACAAATAATGTTACTACCAGATATAATTACACTATCTCATAAAGAAAAAGAAATAGTAAAAGAAAATACAGAATTATTTAAAAAAGCTGGATTTATATTTGAAGAATTTGGAGATAACACAATTAGATTGATAGGTGTACCATCATTATGTATGGAATTAGACACAAAGGAATTGTTTTTACAAATATTAGACGAAATAGATACAGTAGCTATAACAGCTACACAAGAAAAACAAGATAAGTTTATAAGTACAATTGCATGTAAAGCTGCAGTTAAAGCAAAAATGAACTTAAATAAAGAAGAAGTAGATAATTTAATGAAACAATTATTAGTATTACAGAATCCTTTTACATGTCCTCATGGAAGACCAACTGCAATAAAGATGAGTAAATATGATATAGAACGTAAATTTAGCAGAAAATAAATTAAAAAAGGAAGTAAAAATGAGTAAACCAACAGTTATAGTAATTGCTGGACCAACAGCGTCGCGGAAAATCCAAACTTGCAATAGAACTTGCAAAAAAAATAAATGGAGAAATAATTTCTGCAGATTCTATGCAAATATATAAAGAAATGAATATAGGAACAGCAAAAGTTACCAAAGAGGAAATGCAAGGAATAAAACACTATATGTTAGATATTGTAAACCCTGATGAGAGATATAGTGTATCAGCATATAAAAAAAGAGCAGAAGAGTGTATAGAAAAAATAATACAAAATGGAAAAATTCCAATAATTTGTGGAGGCACAGGATTATATATAAATTCTATTATATATGGTATAGAATTTGAACAAGAAGAAATAGATGAAGATTATAGAAATAAATTAAATGAAATAGCTCAAAAGCAAGGATTAGAAGAATTATATAAAATGGCACTAAAAATAGACCCACAAGCAATGGAAAAAATAAGCAAGAATGACAAAAAAAGAATTATAAGGGTAATAGAAATATATAATAAAACAGGTAAAACAAAAACTGAGCAAGATATAGAATCTAGAAAAAAAGGAGTAAAATACAATTTTAAAATATTTGCTATTAATATGAATAGACAAATACTATATGATAGAATAAATAAAAGAGTAGATGATATGTTACAAAATGGATTAATACAAGAAGTAGAGACAATGTCAAAAAAGTATAATCAATTTCCAACAGCAATGCAAGGACTCCGGATATAAAGAGATTTTAGAATATTTAAATGGAAATTTAAGTAAAGAGCAAATGACTGACAAATTAAAAATGGAAACTAGAAGATATGCTAAAAGGCAAATAACATGGTTTAAGAAAAACAAAGAGACATATTGGTTAGATGGAGATATAAATATAGAAAAGAATATAGATATAATCCTTTTAAAAATTTTTAATAAATAAAAACATATTAGGAGGTATGATAATTGGCAAAAAAAAAATCTAAAAAATTAGCAAGCAAAAAAAACAAAATTATTAATATTCTTTTATTAACTTTTATTATTGCTGTAATAATATATGCTTTTTATACAACAATTAAATTAGTAATAGTACCTACAGATATATGTGTTGTAGAAAATGGAAGAATATCTGAAGAAGAAAGTGTAATAGGTTATATAATAAGAGATGAGAAGCTTGTAAAAGGTAATAACAATGAAAATGATATAGTACAAATAAAATCAGAGGCAGAAAAAGTAGCGAAAGGAGAATCAATATTTCGATATAGTAGTAGTGATGAAGAAAATATAACTGCTAAAATTGATGAATTGAATAATAAAATACAAGAAGCAATGTTAGGTCAAAATGATTTGTTTTCTGGAGATATTAAAGCAATTCAAAATCAAATTGAAAACAAGATAGATGGATTAAAATCAAAAAATAATATACAAGAGATTGCAGAATATAAAAAGGATATAGATACATATATTACAAAAAAGTCAAAGATAGCTGGAGAATTAAGCCAAGCAGGTTCATACATTAATAATTTAATTGTAGAAAGAGACAATTATCAATTAAAATTAAAACAAAACTCTGAATATATAAAAGCTCCAATTAGTGGAGTAATATCATATAGAATAGATAATCTTGAGGAAGTATTAACACCAAATAATTTTGACACTTTAAATAAAGATTTTTTTAATAGTCTTAATTTAAAAACTGGACAAATTATTACAACTAGTAATCAACTGGGTAAAGTTATTAATAATTATGAATGTTATATTGCAACCATTATGGAATCAGAACAAGCAAGAGAAGCAACAATAGAGCAGAAGGTTAAATTGAGATTATCAACTCAAGATGAAGTTTATGCTACAATAGAACACATAGTAAAACAAGATGATAAATCTGTTTTAATAATATTTAAAATATGTGATTGTGTAGAAAAATTGATAGATTATAGAAAAATATCATTTGATGTAATATGGTGGGATTTTAAGGGATTAAAAATACCAAAATCAGCTATTGCTTATGATAATGGATTGAGCTATGTAATAAGAAGCAGAGGAGGATATTATAATAAAATACTAGTGCAAATTTTAAAAGAAACTAAAAATTATTGCATAGTAAGTAATTATGATGATAGTGACTTAAAAACTTTAGGATACAATAGTGATGAAATATATTTAATGAAAAAAATATCTATATATGATGAAATAGTTGTTAATCCTAATTTAGAAATCATAGAATAATATTACAAAAGTGTGACATCAAGATTAAAATTTTATTACAATCATAAAAGGTATTGACAACAAGATAAAAAAGTTAGATACTAATAGTAAGAAAATGCAAATGAAAAATTTTAGGAGGTTATATTAAATGGCAGGTGCAATTATGAACAAAGTATGGGATTTTTTAGGAATAGAAACAGCATCAGGAGAAGAAACAATTGAAAACGATAGTGATAATGTTTATACATATAATTATGATAAAGAAACAAATATAGAAGAGGAACCAGAAGAAAAAGGTTT
This sequence comes from Clostridia bacterium, assembly GCA_030539215.1. Classification (GTDB taxonomy): domain Bacteria; phylum Bacillota; class Clostridia; order TANB77; family CAG-508; genus CAG-452. The sequence continues at coordinate 12,839 of JAUNSM010000006.1, read as the reverse complement.
TTTTGGCAAAAAAAATAAAATAGTAAATATGCCTAGTCCACAACAAGTTAGAATGGTTATTACACAACCTACATGTTTTGAGCAATCTGAAGAAATATGTAATTACTTAAAAGAAAAAAAATCAGTAATTGTAAATTTAGAATATGTAAATAAAGATGTTGCAAGGCGTATAGTTGATTTTATAAGTGGAGCAGTACATGCATTAGATGGACATATTCAAAAAGTATCAAATGCAATATTTTTAGTTGCACCAGTAAATTATGAAATAGCAAGTGATTTAGCAAGAGAAGAAATTAAAAGCAAATTATCTGTTTCATGGCTTAGAAACAACTAAAATCTAAATTGAATGGAGGTTAAAATGATTACACCCTTAGATATTGAAAACAAACGATTTGGTAAGCAAATGATGAATGGATATAATGTGAATGAAGTAGATGATTTTTTAGACGAACTAACATTAGAATATGGAAAATTATATAAAGAAAATACTGAATTAAAAGAGCAAAAAGAAGAATTAGACACTAATGTAGTAAAATATAGAAATATAGAAGGTACGCTTCAAAACACACTTGTAATGGCACAAAAAACAGCAGATGAAATTACATTAGTTGCAAAGCAACAAGCAGAACAAATAATAAAAGAAGCAGAATATAATGCAAAGAGTTCAGTAGATGAATTAAATTCACAAATACTTTTAAAACAAAAAGAATTAGAAGATATAAAAAAACAATTTGATATTTATAAAGCAAAAATGGAATCACTTTTAATATCACAATTAGAATTACTAAAAGATATTAATCAAGATTAATATGTTATGTTTAGTACAATATTAAAATAATAAAAACAAAAAGGATAACTTGAAAATATTTTTTAAGTTATCTTTTTCATTTAGTCCATTTATTCTGAAATATTGCTAAAAATCGATAATTATGATATAGTATCATTGTTAATTTTAATAGATAAGAGGTTAATATGTATTTAGTGGTAGGACTTGGAAATCCAGAAGAGAATTATGCAAATACAAGACATAATATGGGATTTGATGTAATTAATGAGATATCAAAAGAATTTGATATAAAAGTATCAAAAAATAAATTTGATGCTTTATATGGAATGGGAGAAATAAAAGGGAAAAAAGTCATTTTAGTAAAACCACAAACATATATGAATTTAAGTGGAGAAAGTATTATAAAATTTAAAAAATATTATAAAATTTCAAACAAAGAAATTATAATTATTTATGATGATATAGATTTAGACATAGGAGATATAAGACTTAAGTCCAAAGGTGGGGCAGGAACACATAATGGTATGAAATCTGTAATAGAAAATTTGAAAACTGAAAGTTTTACAAGAGTACGAATAGGAATTGGAACACCTGCAATCAAAGAGGATATAATAAATTATGTGACAGGTAATATTCCAATAGAAGAAAGAGAAATATTAAATAAGAGTATACAAAAAGCTGAAAAAAGTGTAATAGAAATATTAGAAAACGGAATTGATAGTGCAATGAATAAATTTAATTAAAGGAGATATAAATGTTAGAACTTATAATAACCAAACAGCAAGAAAAAACAAATATAATGCTAGTGGAAAATGGAATATTAGTAGAAAAACATGAAGAAAATGAAAATCGCCATAGAATAGAGGGAAATATATATTGTGGAAAAGTTAAGGATGTATTAAAAGGAATGCAATGCGCATTTATAGATATTGGTAATAAAAGAAATACATTTATAAGATTAAAAGATTTATTACCAAAACAAGACGAAACTAAAAATAGTGCATTAAACATTATTAAGAATTGCAATATAAAAGATATTGTAAAAACAGACTCAAAAATATTAGTACAAGTTAAAAGAGACGAGACCCAAAGCAAAGGAGCAAGAGTCTCTACACATATAAACTTACCAGGTAGATTTGTTGTTCTTATGCCTAACACAAATTTTGTTACAATATCACAAAGAATAGAAAATGAAGAAGAAAGAAATAGATTAATTAGTATTGTAAAAAGCATATTACCAAATAATATAGGGGCTATTATAAGAACATCAAGTGAAAACATAGAAGAAAAAATATTAAAAACAGATTTGCAAAATTTAATAAAAAAGTGGAAAAAAATAAAATTAGAATATGATCAATATAACTTAAATAAACCAAAATTAATATATGACAATAAAGTTGTGATTAGAAAAACATTAATTGATAGAATAGACAAAGATTTAAATAAAGTTTTAGTTAATGATAAAAAATCATATAAAGATGTAAATGATATATTAAAAAGTATGAATATTCATAATAATATAAATTTAGAATTAAAGGAAAATGAAAATTTATTAGAAATGTATTCACTCAAAGAACAATTAAAAAAAATAGAAAACAGAAAAATATGGCTTAAATGTGGAGGATTTATTACAATAGATAGAACAGAAGCATTAACTGCAATTGATGTTAATACAGGAAAGTATGTAGGAAGCAAAAATTTAGAGCAAACAGTATTTAAAGTAAATAAAGAAGCAACAATAGAAATAGCAAAACAATTAAGATTAAGAGATATAGGTGGAATAGTAATAATTGACTATATTGATATGTATGAAGAAAAGGATAAATTTGAAATTATACAAATATTAGAAGAAAATTTAAAAAAAGATAGAACAAAATCACAAATACTTGGTTTTACAAAATTGAATTTACTAGAAATGACAAGAAAAAATATATGTAATAGTGGGAATTAATAAAAAGGAGAAACAATGAAGGTAGGATTTGTATCGTTAGGGTGTTCTAAAAATTTAATTGATACAGAAATGGCAATAGGGCTATTTAAAAACAATAATTTTGAGATTGTACATGATGTAAAAAAAGCAGAAATAATTATAATTAATACATGTGGATTTATTGAATCAGCAAAGCAAGAAGCAATTGACACAATACTAGAAATGGCACAATATAAACAAAATGAAGCTTGTAAGTATTTAGTAGTAATGGGATGTTTAGTACAAAGATATGATAAAGAGCTAAAAAAAGCTATACCAGAAGTGGATTTATTTATAACAATAGACGAATATAATAAATTTTGGGATAAAATATCACAATTATTAATTAAAGAGAATAAAATTAGTAATAAATATAATAAATTATGTTATATGGATAGAGTAATATCAACAGGAGATAAAATAGCATATCTAAAAATTGCAGAGGGTTGTAGTAATAGATGTACATATTGTGCTATACCATATATAAGAGGACCATATATAAGTAGACCAATAGAGGATATTTTAAAAGAAGCTGAAGAGTTAAGCAAAAAGGGAATAAAAGAAATTATAGTAATTGCTCAAGATACAACAAAATATGGTGAAGATTTATATGGAGAAGCAAAATTAAGTGAATTATTAAATAAATTGTGCAAAATAGACGGATTTGAATGGATTAGGTTTTTATATGCATATCCAGAAAACATAACAAACGAATTAATACAAACAGTAAAAAATAATGATAAAATATGTAATTATTTTGATATACCAATTCAACATATATCAGATAAAGTATTAAAAAGGATGAATAGAAATATTACTGGAAGTAAAATAGAAGCGTTAATTAAAAATATTAAAGCCGAAATACCAGATGCTATTTTAAGAACCTCGCTTATTGTAGGATTTCCTGGAGAAACAAACGAAGACTTTTTAGAATTATATGATTTTGTAAAAAAAGGCTATTTTAATAAATTAGGAGTATTTATATATTCAAAAGAAGATGGTACTCCAGCTGCAAAATTGAAAGAGCAAATTCATCATAATACTAAAAAGAAAAGATATAATTTAATTATGAATATTGCAAAAGAAGTCTCAAAAAAGAATTTAAAATCATATACAGGAAAAAAATATAAAATTTTAATAGAAAATATTACATTTGATAAAAAATTTTATGTAGGAAGAAGTTATATGGATATACCTGAAACAGATGGTGTAGTAATAATAAAAAATTCTAAAGATAATCTTATAGGAGAATTTATAGATTGTACAATAACAGAAACAAAAAATTATGATTTAATTGGGAAATTGCAACAGTAATTAAATTAGAAAAACACTATTGAGTAATAATTATTTTTTGAAAAATAATAAAAATGTGTAGCATAAAAAAACATCTTATGATAGAATATATTTAATAAAAAAATGGAGGTGAAAAAATGAAAAAAATAGCAAAAAGTGCAATACTATTACTAGTAATGGGAATGATATTAATTTTACTTACAGGTTGTGGAGGAGACAAATTAGTTGCAACAAAAACAACTGATGATGATGAAATGTTTGGAAAATACGAAGAAAAAATAGAAGTATCATTTAAAAGCGACAAAGTCGATAAAGTAAAAATGACATTAAAATTTGAAGATTCAGAAAAAGCAGAAAGTGCATATTCAATGTTTAATTTTGCTACATCTATGTTAGAAGAGGAAGAAAAAGATGGATTTAAAGTAAAACAAGATGGAAAAAACATAAATGTAGAAATGAGCTCAGAAGTTTATAAAGATCAAGAATATCTTGATGATGAAGATATTACAAAAGAAGCAATGAAAAAATCTTTAGAAGAGCAAGGATACAAAGTTAAATAAATCTATTTTAAAATAAATTAATGTAAGTGATATAGACTGTAATAGAAATTAAATAAAAAATTCTATTTACAGTCTATATGTGATTAATACACCATATAATATATAAGGAGACAAACTATGAAAAAAAGAGATTGGAAATCAATTATAGGTAAGTGTGTACTAATTAGTTTTTTAGCACCTATAGCCTTTATTATTTATAAAATTATAATATCACCAACTAGTAATACAGAAAATATAGAAGGGTTAAGAGTAAAAACAGATTATATACTAATACTTTCTCAATGTGTATTAGGTGTTATTGCTTTTTTTCTGCCAAATATATTATCAAAAAAAATGAAAATAGTAATACCAACAAATATGTATATATTATATGTGTTGTTTTTGTGGGGAGCGGTATTTTTAGGAGAAGTAAGAAAGTTTTATTATAAAGTACCACATTGGGATACAATACTTCATACATGTAGTGGGGCTATGTTAGGAGCATTAGGCTTTTCTTTTGTTAATATTTTAAATAAACACGAAAGAGTACATGTTGAATTATCACCACTATTTATTGCAATATTTGCTTTTACATTTGCTATAACACTTGGTGTTATATGGGAGATATATGAATTTGCATTTGACGGAATATTGGGGTTAAATATGCAAAAATTTGCACTAGAAGACGGAACTAAATTAATAGGAAGGGCTGCATTAGTAGATACAATGGAGGATTTAATAGTAGATTCGATAGGTGCATTTATAATGACTGCTATAGGTTTTATATCATTAAAACATAAAAAAGGTTGGATAGAAAAAATTTTAATAAAAACAAAAGAATTAAAAAATTAATACAGTTTAATTTTTACGAGGAGAAGAATATGAGAAAAGAAATCTTGAAAAAAGGGCAAGAAGGTCATTTAAGCGACTTAAAAATTGGACAAAGTGCAAAAGTATTAGGATTACATTTAGATAAACCAGAAGTTAGAAGGCATTTATTAGACATGGGAATAACAAAAGGAACTAAAATTTTAATAAAAAAAATTGCACCAATGGGAGACCCTGTTAGTATAGAATTAAGAGGATATGAATTATGTATTAGAAAAGAAGAAATGAAAAACATAGATATTGAGGTGATTGAATGAAAATAGCGTTAGTTGGAAACCAAAATAGTGGTAAAACTACACTTTTTAATTTATTAACAGGTACAAATCAAAAGATAGGTAACTGGCCAGGAGTTACAATAGAAAGAAAAATAGGAAGAATAAAAGATTTAGGAGATGAATTAGTTGATTTGCCAGGAATCTATTCACTTAGTCCATATACTATAGAAGAAGAGGTTTCAAGAAAATATGTATTAGAGGAAAAACCAGATATTATAATAAATATAGTAGATAGTACATCAATAGAAAGAAGTTTATATCTTACTACTCAACTTATGGAATTAACTACTAAAGTAATTATTGTATTAAATATGCAAGATAGATTAGAATCAAAAGGAATATATATAAATACAAAAAAATTAGCACAAGAGCTTGGCACACAAGTTATATCAATATCAGCTTTAAAAAGTACAGGAATAGAGGAATTAAAAAATGAAATAAAAAAGTATAATAAAAATCAAATTGCAAATAATGAGATTTTTAGAGCTAATATAGAAAATGAGATATTGAAAATACAAAATGAATTTAATACAAATAGATTTATAGCCATAAAAACTTTAGAAAATGATAAAATGTATAAAAATTATCAAACAGCAAAAGTAAAAAATATTAGACACAATTTAGAAGAAATATACAAAATGGATATAGAAGAGATAATCGCAAATGCTAGATATGATTATATAGTTGAAATAAAAAACAAAGTAACAACAATAAAACCAGTAAAAGAAAATATATCAGATAAATTAGATAAAATATTTTTAAATAAGTTTTTAGCATTTCCAATATTCATAATAATTATGTTTTTAGTATATTATTTATCAGTTGGAGTAATAGGAAGTATTACAGTAGATTGGATATCAGGATTAGTTGAAGGTTTTGGAGAAGCTACAAGGTCATTTTTAACAACTTTAGGAGCATCTGCTTGGTCACGGAAGTTTAGTGGTAGATGGGATAATTGCAGGAGTTGGAGCAGTTTTAGGTTTTGTACCACAACTTATTATTTTATTTTTATGTATATCAATTTTAGAAACAAGTGGGTATATGTCAAGAATAACATTTTTATTAGATAAATTGTTTAAAAAATTTGGATTAAGCGGAGAGGCATTAGTTCCATTTATAGTAGGGCTTCGGCTGTTCTGTTCCTGCAATAATGTCAACCAGAATAATAAAAGATAGTAAAGAAAGAGACCTTTCTATAATGCTTACTCCATTTATACCATGTAGTGCAAAATTACCAATAATAGCAATGTTTACAGGATATTTTTTTACAGATAAGTCTGGACTAGTTTCAGCTTCACTATACTTTTTTGCAATTGCAATAATATTAATATCTGCAATAATAATAAAAAAAATATTTATGAAAAATAGTGGAACAGCTTTTATATCAGAACTTCCAGAATATAAATTACCAAGTATAAAATATGTAACAAAAGATGTATTTGATAAAATAACAGAATTTATAAAAAGAGCAGGAACAATTATATTATTTTGTTCAGTGATAATTTGGTTTTTGCTATCATTTTCTTGGAAACTTGAATATGGAATAGAAATTAAAAATAGTATATTAGCATCTATAGGAAATAGTATATCTTGGGTGTTTTATCCAATATTAGGAACATATAGCTGGGAGGCGACTGTTTCTGCAATACAAGGATTAGTTGCAAAAGAGCAAGTTATATCATCAATGAGTATAATAGCAGGATTAAGTGAAGGGGTAGAACAAACTACTATGTTATTTCAATCTACATCATTTAGGTTTTTTAACAGTGCAAGTGCATATGCATTTATGGTATTTAATTTATTTAGTGCACCATGCTTTGGAGCAATAGGAGCAATGAGAAGAGAATTTGGAAGCACAAAAAAAATGCTAAAAGCTATATTATTTCAAACTGCACTTGCATGGATTTTAGCAAGTATAGTATTTAATATTGGAATATTGTAGAGCATCGACGTCCACCAACAGACTGTCTAAAATTAAGCAAAATTAAATGAGAAATGTATCCAAGGAGGGAATATGAATCTTATAGATATTATAATTTTAATTATAGTTTTAGGTGTTTTATGTGTTATAGCATATTTTAATTTTATAAAAAAGGACAAAGACATATGTAGTAAATGTCCTTATAAAAGAGAGGATTGTAATTGCCAAAACAAAGAAAATTAGAAATTTTAATTGTTTAATTCGGATTTTTCAATTACAATATAACAGCTTTTCATATAAATATTAACGGTATCTTTTTCTGTTATACCCAATTTGTGTCTAAAATCAATTGGCAAAACTACTCTTCCGTAATTCATCTATTTTTCTATTTACAACTCTTTCTTTCATGAATATCCTCCTAAAAGTTTCTTACAATTAAATCTAACAAATGTTCAAGCTCATCATTTTTATTGTTGACTATATAAATTTCAACATCATCATTAAATAGGCTTTTATTATTAATAATATAATTTTGAGCACTATTTCTAGTTAAAAATAAGTGAACATTATTATTAATATCTAAAACCTTGAATATAATTTTGTCATATTTATATTTTAAGTCAACCTCACGTGTTTTTTGGTCTCTTAAAAAATTAGCAAGAGATTTTAGGTAGATAAAATCAGATTCTTTTAATTTTAGAATGTTATCTAATTCAACGATATCTTCAAAATATTTAAGAATGTGTTCCCATTGCTCATAATTTACTAGTTTATTTCTAGTAAGTTCTAATAGTATTTGTCTTTCTTTATAGTATTTTTTGTAATTTGATTTAGTTTCTTCTAACAAAATGTTACTTCTTTTTAATAATTCTAATTTTCTAGAATTAATTTCTAAATTTTCCATTTTCATCACATCCTAAAAATATTGTATATTTATATTAATATAGCACATACTATGAGCAATATTAACACTACAATTAATTTTAATACATAAGTACTAAAAATACAATACTTTTTTACATGAATTTTAATCACTTTTTACAAAACTTGGAAAATGGTATACTTATCAAAAGAAAATAACAAACAGTTGTAAAGGTGGGGGCAAAAGTGACTGTTTTACAGAAAAAGGATATATTAAGAGTTATAGGAAAGAAAATACAAGTTGCAAGACTAAATAAAAACTATACACAAGAATATGTAGCAGAAAAAATAGATAAATCGACTGATATTCTATGAAGTATTGAAAACGGAAGAAGTGTTGGTAGTGTAAGAACATTATTAAACATATGTAATGTTTTAGAAATTACAATGAATGATATATTTTATGACCTTTTAGATAAAAAAGATTGCATATTAGATAATAAATTATACCAAAATTTTCAAGAACTAGATTTAAAAGAAAAGCAATTAATAGACACACTTATAGAGCATATAAAGAAAAAAAGATAATATATAAAGAAAGATATGTTGTATTAAATCCAATTACCATATTTTTTAATATATATTTTTTTTGCAAAAATTGCAACTATGCAATATAAAAATGTAACTCCTAAAATTACACTCAAATAATTAAGAGTAACAGGGACAAGTCCAATAGCTTTTCCTAAAAAAGTATAAGGTACTAAAATTCCAATAATACTTAATAATATAGAAGAAAAATATACCATTTTATTAGCTTTACTTTGAACAAATGGAGTTTTTGCAGTTCTAATAATATGCATTCCAGCAAGGTTAGAAACAATGCTATAACTAAACCATACAGTTTGAAAAACAGCAGCTTCTCTCAAACCAAAAGTAAACCATAAAGAAGCAAAAACTAACATATCAAAAATAGAACTAAGTGGTCCCATAAATAACATAAAATGTTTTAAATCTTTAATATCAAGTTTTTTTGGTTCTTGCAAATATTCTTTATCTACATTATCAAAAGGAATAGTCATTTGCCCAAAATCATAAAGTAAGCTTTCTACAAGCAATTGTATAGGAGTTTCAGGTAAAAATGGAAGCAATACACTTGCAATAATAACAGACATAACCTCTCCAAAATTAAAACTTACTGCCATTTTAATATATTTCATAAGGTTTGCAAAAGTACGTCTACCGTTCTGTAACACCATCTAAAAGAACATTTAAATCTTTTTCTAAAAGTATAATATCTGCAGTTTCTTTTGCAATATCAACAGCTGTATCAACTGAAACCCCAACATCAGAATTTGTAAGTGATGGGGCATCATTAATACCATCTCCCATATATCCTACAACATTACCAGACTCTTTTAATAACCTAACAATTCTAGCTTTTTGAATAGGGGATAATTTAACAAAAATATTAGATGTTTTTAATAAATGTAAAACTCCATTATCAGCTAATTTATCAATTTGACTGCCTGTAACAATTCTTTTTGTATTAATATTTACTTTTTTACAAATACATTTAGTAATAGCAGCATTATCTCCAGTTAATACTATTACTCTAATTCCACTAGTATTTAGTTTTTCAATTGCAAGTTTTGCACTTTCTTTTGGAGGATCTAAAAACCCAATAAATCCAACTAAAGACATTTGAGCTTCATCTTTAACACTAAAAGTATTTATATTTTCTATATTTTTTTTCTGGCATACAGCAACAACTCTTAAACCATCTTCATTTAATTTATTAGCAATATTTTTAATATTATCTTTTATTTCACGTGTAATAGGCATAAGTTCATGGTTATAGTCAATGGTTGTACAAATATTTAAAATTTCTTCTACAGCACCTTTAGTAATTAAAATTTTTTTATTATTATTTGAAACTACAACAGACAACCTTCTTCTACTAAAATCAAATGGGATTTCATCAATTTTTTTAAATTCATCGACTAAATTACTTAAATCATTTTTTAAAGCTCTATTTATAACTGCTTCATCAATACTTCCTTTTAAACCAGTTTGGAAATATGAATTTAAAAAGGCATGTTTTAAAACTCTAATATCTTCATTTCCATATACATTTAAATATTTTTCTAATACTATTTTATCCTCTGTAAGAGTTCCAGTTTTATCTGTACATAAAATATTCATTGCACCAAAGTTTTGAATAGAATCTAATTTTTTTACAATAGTTTTTTTCTTAGACATTCTAACAGCACCTTTAGAAAGACAAGAAGATAAAATAACAGGAAGTAATAAAGGTGTAATAGTAATTGCAATAGCTACTGCAAATGTAAATGCTAATATATTATCATGTTTCCAAGCATTTAATACAAATACAATTGGAATTAAAATAATCATAAAACGAATTAATAATTTGCTAATACTTTCAATTCCTTTTTGAAAACTTGTTTTAGGTTTTCCATGTGTTAAAGTGTGTGCCACTTTTCCAAAATAAGTATTATCTCCAGTTCTAATAACAACAGCTTTAGCACTACCACTAATAACATTTGTACCCATAAAACATATTGTATCTAAATCAGTTATACCTTCAATATCATCAATAGATTTAAGGTCAGTATTTGTAAGTTTTCTTACAGCATCAGATTCACCAGTAATAGAAGATTGCCCTACATATAAATCTTTAGATTCAATTATACGAATATCAGCAGGAATCATATCACCAGCAGAAAGAATTACAGTATCTCCAACAGTAACTTGTTTTAAAGGAATTTTAATTTTTTTCCCATCTCTTATAACTTCAGTTGTAGTTTCAACAAGTTCTTTTAACTTTTGAGCAGCATTATTAGAGCGAAACTCTTCTACAAATTCAAGTAAAGTACTTACTAAAATTAAAACAGCTATAACTATAATATTAGCAGGGCTAGGTCTTTCAGGTAATATTATATCTGTATAAATTAAAATAAAACTTATTCCAAGTAAAATACTATTAAAAGGGCTAAAAAGACTTGCAAAAAAATAATTGTACCATCTTTTTGGTTTTGATTGTTTAATTTGATTTAAACCTAGATTTTTAATATTTTCTGTAGCTTGTAAATTACTAATTCCTACATCTGTTATTTGATATTTTTTTATAAAATCTTCATTATTTAATAAACAATTTTCTCCATAATATTTTCTTACATCAAATTCTTCTTTTTTAACATCTGACATATATATTCCTTCTTTCATTATATATAAAAGTATATCACTAATTAAAAAAAATAAACCAACAAAAAAATCACACACTATTATAATTATTATGTGATTTTATAATATATCTTCTTTAGGTATTATGTTTTCTTCTAATAATTCTGGCTTTTTCATATATTTATTAAACTGTTTTATTGCATTTGCATAATAAAATCCATCACAAATTCTTTCATCTGCAACCCAAGCAATAGAAATTGTTTTTTCTTCAAGTATGTTATCATCTTCACAAATATAACTTTTTTTCTTTTTACCCATAGCTAAAAATAGCCCTGTTGTACCAAAATCATAAATATGATGATAAATTGCATCAATACCCAAAGAACCAACATTTGTTAAAAATGCACTAGTATGAAACGGACTAGCATTTATTACAGCTTTTGGCATTAAACCGTGGTTATCTAAAAAAATTAAAATATTAACAACAAGTTTAATAAGCCAGTTAGGTATTAATGATAAAACTTTCGCCAATTTATCTGTACTATTTTCAACAGACAAATCCTTATTTTTAGCAATTGTAGAATTTAATTTTTCTTTTATTTCAAAAATATTTTCAGAACCTGTAAATGGAAGCTTTATAGTTGTTTCTTCAGTTTCTTCAGTCATTTCTTTTTTAATAGCAAGAGACACATAAATTCCTTTTCTAGCAAAAGTTCTGCCATTTATAACAAATCTATTTAATGCAGGTTTTTCTGCTAAAAGCCTTACTAAAGCTGCATAAATAATGCTCATATAAGATATTTTTATTCCTTCTTGTTCCTTTTTAGATATATATTCATCTAAAGTTGTAAGAGGCAAATCTTGAGTATAATATACATGAGAATCACTTCTTTTTTTCATAATGTGAGGTATTATTCTAAAAAAAGGGCCAAGTGTTTTTATTTTTCTACCATCTGTTCTAAATCCAAACATAATATAATCTCCCTTGCAAAATATTATATAACATAAATAAACAATTTGGCAAGAGTTAATATTTTACGCGCACGAAAAAAATTTTACAAATGGTAAAATTAAATAATACACCCTTAAGATAAAAAGTGACACA
>JAUNSM010000071.1 GCA_030539215.1 Clostridia bacterium | reverse complement strand
TTCTCCAGCACAAATATCTAAGTCAATATTGTCAAGAATCTTTCTTCCATCAGGAATTGAATTAGTAAAGTTGGGGAATTTAAAAAATCCATTCCCCAACTTGAAGGTAAATACAAAATCTACTAGACAATGCTGTATTTTAGCATTGTCTTTTAATTTCAATTTTAATATAAGAAAGGATAAAAATATGACAAACGATTATATAAATAATATAAGTGAACTTATTACCTCTGCCCTGTTTTATACCTTTGTAGGAACAGTAATTCTATTAACATTTTTGCTTATATTATCTTTAATAATTCTAATAATTGCTTGTTTAATAAAGTCTCAGAAATTGAAAAGTAGATTTTTAAAAATTAGTTCTAGTATATTACTATTACTGATTTTTTTAATACTAGTTCCAATTATATTTTTAGCTTTTAAAAATATAGTTTAATATAGTGTATCCTACATATTTGCCCTTACAAATTATCGTAGGAGTTTTTTTATGTTAAAACTAAAAAAAGGAAAAAATTTAATCAAAACACTTGGATTAACACTTTCTTTATTAGCAATTAAAACACAAGTATTTGCGACAGATGGCTCTACTATTGGAACAGCAGAGGTTACAACTGCAACAGAAAATATTAAAAGAGTAATTACAAGTATTGTATAACAGACCAAATGATAATTTTAAAAATTTGTTAAGTGAAAATATCATAAGTAAAAAAGGGAACATTCTTGTTCATAATACTGCAATAATTGATTCAAAAATGATTTCTACTCTTAATGTATTGTTAATATTACAATCAATCTCGCATGTTTTTTCAATGTCGTCTTGATGAAACTGCAATAAATCACCTAAAGCATCAATTTGTTTGACATCAAATTTTGATATAGTCCTTGTTCCAAGTTGCTCAATTGACCTCATATATAGATATTTTTTCTGTACGTATTGCAAGAATAATCCAAATTTATAATTTATTTACTTGTACTTTTATGAGTTAATGTGATAAAATTTAATTATTATATGTTTATTTTGAAGGAATTAATATTAATATGAATTTTTTAAACTATGAAAATGATAATAATTTATTAGATAATAAAATAGCAATTGTTGCAGACATTCATTCTAACTACTATTTATTTAAAAGAGTAATGAAAGATATTAAAAAAGAAAAAATTAAGACAATCGTTTTTTTGGGAGATTATATTACTGATGGTTTTGAAAATAATAAAATTCTAAATATAATAAAAAAATATAATTATATAATTGCTGGAAATCGAGAATTATCAATCATTAATTATGATGGGAATTCATGGGATGGCGTTGAACAATTTAAAAGTATGTTATATGCTTTTAATGATATATCAAAAAAAAATATTGACTTTTTAAAAAAACTCCCTATTTATAAAATAGTTACACTAAATAGCAAAAAGATTTGCTTATCTCACATTACACCTTTTAATAAAAAAGACATGGTTTATGCTAATAGTTTTGATATATTTGATAAGTTAATTGACAAATATAATTGTGATATTTATCTTTTTGCTCATACTCATGAGGCATATTTCACTATTTATAAAGGCAAGATGTTTATAAACTCTGGAAGTGTTGTATTACCTGCTGACACGCCAACTTCAAAGTACGGAATACTTGATTTAAGTAGTATGACCTATGAGCAAAAATCAATATCATATGATTTCAATAAATTAAGAAATTATTATTTAAATAGTGATTATTTTTTGAATAATAAAGAATGGTGTAATATTCTTATACATACAAATGAAACAGGAATTGATTACATATGTAGTTTCATTGATTTCATCAAAGAAAAAGCCATGAATGACGGCATCAAAATTAAAGATACTATTCCTAATAATTTATGGCGTAGTGCATTTTTAGATTTTATGAAATTGAACAACTTAAAAATTTATTAAAGTATATTTGACATTTCTTCCCTCATCTTCAAAAATTATATTGAATTTTCTATTATTCTTTTTATTAAGCAATACCAATAAATTATTTTCTATACTAAACTCTATCCAAAAATGATACTTGACATCAATTTTTTTTCTATTTATTACATTAATGTAATCCTTTGTATTTTTCCCATCTCTAATAATAGTTTCTTCAATCTTTTTAAAAACTCGCAGAAATTCTCTATGATCCAAAATATTAGGTTCAAGCTCTAATTCACTTAAATGCTTATATAAAGATATTGTTTCTTTTCTTCTAACGAAAATATTATTTTCCTTTTGTTTTTCTTTCCATTCTTCTTGATTTAACTTCAAATACCTTGTACTTAAATCTGAAAAAACAATACACTTATTATTATATTCTAATATCAAACCTCTTTTTCTACTTTCTTTGCTATCAATAATACCACAAATATCCTTATCTTTTAAATCACAAGCATCAACAAAGAAATCAAATATTTTAATTTTATCTTTTTCTTTATTGTTTAAAATTTGCATTAAAGAAGTTTTAACATATATAATCGAATCTACTAATCCATTAACTGTTGTTTTTTTTCTTATTAATTCAAAAAAAGATAATATTTTCAATTCTAAAATATCATTACATTTAAAATTAATATTTGCTATCTTTATATCTTTTTTAGAATTTTCATTTAAAAATGATTCAATTTTCTTTAATTCATTTTTTAAATCATATAAAATATTATCTGTATAAATATAATTATCTATATATCCAATCTTATTATCAATTTTTTCTAGTATTCTATCATCTAAAAAACTTAAATTGTCAATTTTTATTCTAATATATGGATTACTATTTTTATTATTTGAAGCAAAATTATGAGATTTCATTTTTGCTTTAGTTTCACTTAAATCCATTAGTGGATCTATAAAATATTTGTTTCCTGTTTTAGAAAACAATAATAATGCTACATGTTTAAATACATCACGATCAGTTTCAATTAATTCAACTTTTAAATTATATCTATTTTTTAATATTTCTTTTAATACATTACAATAACTTGAACATACTATTTCAAAAGAATTAACATTGTTAGGATTAATTTTATGTACATATATTAATTCTCTTTCCTTAATTTGTTCATCATTAAGGAAAAAAACTCTATTTCTATAAAATATTTTAGAAAAAACAATTAGAATATATCTAATAATTGCTAATTCATATTCATCCCCTTCAAAACTCTGTATTTTTGTTTCATCTACATTTTTTTCAATATAATTATATAAATTCACTTTTATTTCCTCTTTTATTTAAATTTATTAATTAGTTTTATCACTCTCATGATTTCTTGTTTTGTATGTACTGCTGAACATGGTAGACTAAGTTCCGTACTACTTATTTCTTCTGCTATCTCATATGTCTTCTTTTCATTTATTACTGGTTGTTTATTTAATGGAATAGGATAATGAATCAAAGCATTTACACCATTTTCTTGAAGATATTTCTGTAATTCATCTCTTCTTTTACATCTTATAGCAAAAATATAAAAAACGTGTTTTTCGTTTTCATCAATTTTAGGTAAAATAATGCTTTTATTAATTATGTGTTTTAAATATAAATTTGCATTTTTTATTTTCTTTTCATTTATTTTTTCTATATCTTTAAATTTATTCAATAAAAACATAGCTTGTATTTCATCCATACGACTATTAATTCCTTCGACTTCATATCTATAATTATTTCCACCATAACTTCTTGCTTTTCTTGCAAACTCATAAATTTCTTTATTATTAGTAATTATAATACCAGCATCTCCTATTCCTCCTAAATTTTTGGTAGGATAGAAAGAAAATACACCTGCATCTGATAGATTTCCTACTTTTGCATTTTTATAAACTGCTCCAAAAGCTTGTGCTCCATCTTCAATAATTTTCAGTTTATATTTTTTAGCTATTTTTTTAATTTTATCCATATCACAGGGTTTCCCATATAAATGTACACATATAATAGCTTTAGTTTTACTAGTAATTTTTTGTTCTATATTTTTAAAATCTATATTAAAAGTATTTAAATCTGGCTCACACAAAACAGGTATTAAATTATTTCTTAAAATAGCTAACGCTGTAGCATAAAAAGTATTTGACGGTACAATAACTTCTGAATTTTTAGGAATTTTTAATGCTCTTAAACTTAATGTTAATCCATCTAAAGCATTTCCACAGGCTATTGCATATTTAGAATTAAAGTATTTACAGCATTCTTTTTCAAATTCTTCAACGAATTCTCCCATTGTATATTTGCCTGTATTATTTAAAATATTAATATCTGTGCGTAATACTGTTATATATGGCTTATTTAATTTACTTAAATTTTCCCACTCAATTGTTTTTTGCATTTTAATTCCTCCTTATTTTTTACATTTTGAAAATTTGAATCAATAAATTCATCTAGTAAATATATTGTATTAAATTTCCCTGAAAAGCAAGAGATAAAAGTAGGCTTTTCTCTATGCTTAGTTATAATTGTAGGTCGTGAATCATCTTCCTCCGAAGATATTAATATTGGTTTAATTGAAAATAAACTTTTTACATAAGAAAATTTATATTCATCTTTTAAATACTGATTATAAATATTTAACATATCTTTTATTTTAGTTTTAGGTTTATATTTACAACTATTACAGTTATCCAAATAGTTTTTATTACATGTTTTACTTGTTTTTTGGCAATTAAATTCTGGTAACCTTTCATAGCAAGTATCATGCGGGGTATGATTAACTGATGTTAGTGAATATAAATTGGTTTTCCCAAATGGCATAACAGAGAAAAAAGGTCCATCCATTACAGTAATTGCAATACCGTTTAAATTTTTATTTGCTCTGCCAATTTCAACTTCACATAGTTCATATTTTATATCATATTTTGATGCATTGAAAAGTTCGTTTACTTGATTAATACTTGCATAGGTTGTATTAATTATACAATTTGATTTTATTGAACAATTATTATTTAGAAGTAAAATATATTCTGAATTTTCAACACTTACTGTTTTAATGTATGTATTATATTTAATTTTTATATTATTACTTTTTAATATCTTTTCTTTATAACTTTTTTTAATTAAATTGATATCATAAACATATTCTATTGTCTCATATGCATCACTAACTACATTATCCTTAAAATAAGTACTAGAATCAATTTTCTTACATGGTATATTAACATTTTTACAAAACTTTTCAAAATCATTACTAGAAATAAGGCTATTAGTCTTTGATATTGCATAAATACTTTTAAAATCTTTATTTATTGCAAATTTATAATCTTTAGAAAATTTATTAAAATAATTTGAAGAAGTTTTAGCTGTATTTATACTTCGAGGATAATGATATCCATTATGAACTCTAGCTTGATTTATATATGAAGCTTTAGTCAACATATCAGTTTCTTTCTCTATTATTAAGACTTTCTTTTGTAAAAACTTTTTATTTAATGATGCGTATAATCCATATATTCCTGCTCCAATTATAACTATATCATATTTTTCCATACCTACCACCTTTTAATTATAAAATGTTTAAATGTCCCTAGTTTATTTTTCCATATCTTGTTTCTTTTGTGGTACGTTTCCAATATTCTTTGCTAAGCTTGTATATTTTTTATATTCACTTAAAACTCTATCTACTTTATCCATCCTTTGTTGCAATGTTCCTTTTAATTCAATATATGGTATTTTTCTTGTTATTAATTCTGACTTTATTTGATTTTGGAAGCTTGTCCTTTGTTCAATTCCATCTCTTTCTGGTGTATCTGCATAAGGAATATCATCTCCACATAAAAAGAATATATCATATCTAGTCTCTGCTTCCTTTGCCCAATTTAATAATTTTGGTGTTGCCCTACCGTGCCAATCATATGCATATCGAAGTGTAATTAAGGGGCACGTATCTGTAAATAAATATTTGTTAGCTTTTTTTAATCGTTCTTCTTCCATAGCTAACTGTCTTTCAGTTATTTCTTCTATTTGTTCTAATGTTTCTATTCTATCTTTTTGATAAACATCCCAATGATACCTACCATATTCAAACATGAAACCAGTATTGTATTTTTTTGCCATTGCTTCAGCCATAGTACTTTTTCCTGTAGATTGTGCTCCAACAAAGGCAATGTTGGTTATTAAATCTCTATATACAATTGGATCAATATATGATATGTATTTGTGATTGTTTTCTTGAACTTTATTAGTATTCTTTTGCATTTTGCCTTTGATACTTGGTTTAATCGCATCCTTGCAATTTAGTGTTTGGCAGATATGTTCTAAATTAGAATTTGTTGTATATAATTTGGTTATCTCTCTATCACCTAATTTTTCCTTCAAAAATCTTCTTTGAGCATTTGTTGTACTTTCTCTTTCTTCTAAATCAAACCAAGATTCTATTATTTTAATATTTGGATATAATTTTTTTATCCAATTAGACCTTACTGATAGTGGTATTTTTGAGGAAGTATTGTCATATATTAATGCTATTACTTCATCCATCTCTTGTAGTGCATATTTTATACAAAGCTGATGACCTCTATGTAAAATTTGAAAAGTATCTATAAATAAACCTATTTTTTTCTTCATTTTTTTACAAATGGTAAAATTAAATAATACACCCTTAAGATAAAAAGTGACACA
>JAUNSM010000070.1 GCA_030539215.1 Clostridia bacterium | reverse complement strand
TCTCCTTTTCTTTGGTTTTTGCAATTGCTGTGATTACGAGTCGCGGGTCGCCGAGTGCGGCGACACCCTACGTTTTTTTGCAATGTGTTTGTTGCTTTTTCTATTTTTATTTTACATGAACCTTTTGTTTTTGTAAATAGTTTTTTGCAAAAAATTTTTCCTTTTTTCTCAAAGGAAAATAAAGTATCGGATGGAAAAAAATTTTAGAGACAAACTGTATATTTTTAAGCTTAAAAACATACAGCTTTTCTCTATTTTCTTACTTTAATTATTAAAAAGTAACAATTTAATGTTTTGTTTTAAAGTTTTTCTTTTAAATTTTTTAATTTTATGGTATTATTAATTAGTATTAAAATATTTTATAATAGGAAGGAGATATTGTATTTTTATACAATATAATAATATTATGAAAAATTATTATGAAATTTTAGAGGTAAGTGAAAATGCCTCTGCCGAAATAATTGAAAAAGCTTATAAAACATTAGCTAAAAAATATCATCCCGATATTCAACCCAAAGATAAGGTGTTTTGGGCAGAAAGTAAATTTAAAGAAATCTCTGAAGCATATTATATTCTTTCTAATGAAAAATCTAGAAAAAATTACGATATAAAAATAGGTCTTAATAATATTTCAGAACCACAAGCTGTTAATTTAAACAATGAACCACAAATTAATACTTCTGAAATTGATAATGAATACCAAAAAAATAATAAAAAAAATAAACCTAAAAAAGAAAGTCATTCATATGTAAAAAAATATATAAATAGTATTGCTAATACCATTTATAATGAAACTCAAAAGCCTCAAGATGAACGTTCTAGAGATATAAAAGCATTAATTTTAACATTGATTATAATTTCAATTTTAATATTTATCTTTTGGAAAGTTCCTTTTTTAAATAATTTAATATTCCCTTAAAGGGAATATTTTTTTAAATAATATTATTATACATATTTATTAATTTTATGGTAAACATTTATTTATATGTTTCTGTAAAACTATACCTATTAATGCTATATTCAAAAAAGGTAGCCTAACCTTGTTATATTCAGAAAAATCTTAAAAGAGGTGTATATATATGGCATTAGATTATAATATTATTGGTGAAAGATTAAAACAAGCAAGATTAATTAAAAGACTTACTCAAGAAAAATTAGCAGAAGAATTAAATGTTTCTGTTGCTTTTTTAAGTAGAATTGAACGCGGAAGTTCTCATATAAGCTTAAAAAGATTAAATCAAATATGCTCTATTTTGCATGTTTCAGAAGGTGAAATTTTAAATGGGGTTTCAGAAGATTCTGAAGTTTATCTAAATAAAAACTTTTTTAATTTACTTAAAAGTTGTCCAGCAGAAAAAATTAGTCTTATTTACAATATTGCAAAAGTTATTGTAGATACCTAAGCAATATCTATGTCACAATTATCTAATCAACGAACAATAAAATTTATGTATTTTTTGGCTTAAAACCATACAGCCTTTCTCTATTATAATACTTTAATTATAAAAAACCGTTATCTAGTAATGATAGCTAAAAAATTTTCCTTTAAAACACTTTCTTTTCTAATATATTTGTTGTATAATATTATATGTAATTATTAATTCAAATGGAGGTGTTTATATGTGGTGTTTTTGGTTAATTGTTGCTGGTGTATTTTTTATCATTGAAATTGCAACAGTAGGTTTTTTAATATTTTGGTTAGGCGTTGGAGCTTTACTTGCAATGATTACTAGTTTTTTAACAAATAGCATTTTTATTCAAACAATTGTATTTGTTATTACTTCATGTATATTAATCCCTCTTACTAAACCTCTTGCAGACAAATTTGTAGGTAAAAACATTATACCTACTAATACCTCTTCACTTATCAATAAACATGGAGTTGTAATAATGGATATAAATCCTATTCAAGCAACTGGTCAAGTTAAAGTAAATGGAGAAATTTGGTCAGCAAAATCGGAAAATGAATTAGTAATTAATAAAGGTACTGAAATAGAAGTTCTTAAGATAGATGGCGTAAAACTAATTGTATCACCTATTAAAGTAAATTCTGTACTATAATTTTGTTATTAATATTTAAAAAATTTATATTTAGGAGGAACAAAAAATGACATTTTTAATTATATTATTACTTATAATTCTTTTTATAGCTCTAAAATCAATTAAAGTTGTTAAACAATCTGAGGTTTATATTATAGAAAGACTTGGTAAATTTCATAAGGTTGCTGATGCAGGTCTTACAATAATTATTCCTTTTGTTGACCATGTAAGAAGTGTTGTAAGTTTAAAAGAACAAACAATGGACATACCACCACAAGGTGTTATTACAGAAGATAATGTTACTATAACTATTGATACTGTTGTTTTTTACCAAATTACAGATCCAGCAAAAGCCGTATATGAAATTCAATCTTTAAAAAGAGGTATTGAATATTTAGCAATTACTACTATTCGTGATATTGTTGGTAAAATGAGTTTAGATTCTACATTTAGTTCAAGAGATTTAATTAATAATCAATTAAGAATATTACTAGATGAAGCAACAGATAAATGGGGTTGTAAAGTAAATAGAGTAGAAATTAAAGATATTAGACCACCTGAAGATATCCGTGATGCAATGGAAAAACAAATGAATGCTGAAAGAAATAAAAGAGCTGCTATTCTTCAAGCTGAAGGAGAAAAACAAGCTGCTATTACAATAGCAGAAGGTCAAAAGGAAGCTGCTATTTTAGAAGCTGAAGCTGATAGAGAATCTAGAATAAGACGTGCAACTGGTGAAGCAGAAGCTATAAAAGAAGTTGCTAAAGCTAAAGCTAAAGAAATTGAAATGGTTTATGAATCTATTAAAAAAGCAAATCCAGATGATAAATTAATTCAATTAAAATCGTTAGAAGCTCTTCAAGAAGTTGCAAAAGGAGAAGCAAATAAAGTATTTATTCCTTTTGAAGCAACTAGTGCTCTAGCAAGTTTAGGCTCTATTAAAGAAATTATGAAAGATGGCAAAAAAGAATAAATTTTTTAAGGTGGACTTTTAATTATAGTCCACCTTAAAATTTTATTCCTCTAATCCAAAACTTACTCCTAGTGCACCATTTATTTTATTCATAACTATGTTATCATCTATATGGCCTATTTTTTCTTTTAATCTACTTTTATCTATTGTACGAATTTGTTCTGTTAATATTACTGAATCTGATTTTAATCCAAATTCTGTTGAATCTAATTCTATATGTGTTGGCAACCTGTTTTTATTTAATTGAGATGTTATCGCTGATACTATTACTGTAGGACTATACTTATTACCTGTGTCATTTTGTATTACTAAAACTGGTCTTATTCCTCCTTGTTCTGAACCTATTACTGGACTTAAATCTGCATAAAACATATCTCCTCTTTTTATTATCATTTTCTTCACTCCTGCTATTTTAAATACTTCAATTAATGTATATATTTTAGATATGAGTCTTTGAGAATAATAATATAAATTTACTTTAAAATAATTATATATCATTTGTAAGTTCTTTTACCTTAAATGCTAATATATCTTCTTTTTGTAAATTATTTATTTTAATCTCATTATATAATATGTAAATTACTGTTTTTTGTGTTATATCTTTTATCTCTAATTTTACAGGAATTCCAGTAGATTTGTTAATATATAATTTTTTGTAAGCTATATATTTTTTGCCATTTTTCAACTTTGTTTCTAATATTATTTGTTCATCACTTTTCGACATGTTTGATTCTTCATCTTCTATATAATCATTTATAAAGTCAATAAGTGTAATTTCGCTTTCTCCTATATATGGATAGTTTTCATAAAATTTAGTCAAATTTAATTTACTATTTTCTATCTTTAAATTTGTACCATCATACATAAAAGATATTCCATTTAAATTATCTGGCTCTAATATTTGCCTCTTAAAAATATTATTATCTTTTATATATTGTTCATTTACTACATATATATTGGTATTTTTGTTTGATTCTACTGTAATAGTTTCGTTTGCCTCATAAGAATTAATATCTAAAATATATTCTTTAATTTCATCAGCTGACTTATTACTTATATTATTTCCCATTTTAATTTTTTTATAATTAAATTTTATAAAAAATAGTAATATAATTATAATAATTATGGTTATAATTGTAATTATTTTTTTCATCTTGTATGCTCCTTTCAAATTGTTTTTCAGTCGCCTTGGATGGAGGCAAAAAAAATAGCTATTTGCTATTCTTTTATAATTTATTCATATATTATTAAAATATTCTTCTAAACATTCTATTAATTCATTTGTATGTTCTATTTTATTTACTTTTTCTCTTAAACTACTTGAGCCCTTTAAATTTTTTATATACCAACATATGTGCTTTCTCATTTCTCTTATTGCAATATATTCACCTTTTTCTTTAATTGCTAAATTTAGATGCTCTTTAATTATATTTAGCTTTTGCAAATTAGAAATTTCATTTATACTTTCACCATTTAGCTCTTTTATTATATTATTTATAATCCATGGTTGACCTAAAATTGCCCTTGCTATCATTATTCCATCTACACCAGTAATCTCAAACATCCTTTTTGCATCTTCAGCATTTTTTATATCTCCATTTCCTATTACTGGTATATTAACATTTTGTTTTACTTGTTTTATAATTTCTAAATCAACTTTTCCAGCATAGTACTCTTCTCTTGTTCTTCCATGTATTGTAATTAAAGAGGCTCCTGCTTTTTCTATTATTTTTGCTATTTGCACAATATTTATATTTTCATTATTCCAGCCTTTTCGCAGTTTTACTGTTACAGGTTTATTTGTATTTCTTACAACTTCACTTACTATTTTTTGTATTAAATCTGGATATAATAATAATTTGCTTCCATCTCCATTTTTTACTACTTTAGGTGCTGGGCAACCCATATTAATATCTATTATATCTGCATTTTGTGAAATTATTTTTGTAGCAATTCCCATTATTTGTGGATCGCTTCCAAATATTTGAAATGCTATTGGCTTTTCTTCTAAATTTGTATTTAACAGTTTTTTTGTTTTTTCATCATTAAAAAATAATGCTTTACTACTTACCATTTCTGTACATACTAAACCTGGGTTGCTATATTTTTTACATATAATTCTAAATGGCAAATCTGTAATGCCTGCCATTGGTGCAAGTAAAATATTATTTTTTAATTCAATATCTCCTATTTTTAATTTGTGTATATACATATTTTTATTCCTCTTATTTTATTCAATAAACATGCTTTTTTGTCTTTTACTACTAATGTTTAGTAATAAACCTATTAAAATCATATTTGTTAAAAGTGATGTTCCTCCATAACTAATAAATGGCAATGGTATACCTGTTATTGGCAAAAGGCCTATAGTCATACCAATATTTTCTATTATATGAAATAAAAATATTCCGTACTATTCCAATTGCTATATATGACCCCAAATCATTTTTGGCCGTTTTTGCTATATTTATTGCTTTAGTAATTAATAATACATAAATTAGTATAATTAATGCACAGGTTATAAATCCTAATTCTTCTCCTATCATAGAAAAAATAAAATCTGTTGTCTTTGGATATAAAAAACCTAAATGAGTTTGTGTTCCTTTAAGCCACCCCATACCAAATAGCTTTCCAGCTCCAATTGCTATTTTTGATTGTATTATGTTATACCCTGCCCCTCTTGGGTCTAAATTTGGATTTAAATATACATCAATTCTAGCCTTTGCATGGTCTGGCAAAACAAATAAATATAGTAATGGAATAGCTATAACTAAAATTATGCTAGATACTATTATATATTTTTTATTTATTCCTGATACATATAATATTAATATTAAAGATACTATATATGCTATTGCTGTACCATAATCTGGTTGTAATGCTATTAAAATCGTAGGTAAAAGCACAATTCCTATAATTATAGCTAGTTTTGATATTTTGTTAATTTCTCCTTTTGAATATTTTTGAATTTTTATTATCATAGAACTCAAAAATATTATAACAAAAGCCTTACCTAACTCTGCTGGCTGAATTGCAAAAAAGCCAATATCAAACCAACTAGTAGCACCATTTATAGCACCTGTAAATAATACCGATACTAACAGTATTATTGATAAACCATATAAATAAGGTGAAAATCTAGCTATTGTTTCATAATCAATAAACATAACAGCAATCATAACTGGAATACTTATTAATAGCCATATACATTGTTTTTTAAATTCATATAATTCTGAATTAATTGTTGCACTATATAATGCAATTAATCCAATTATAATTAATAAAAAAACATATATTAAAATACTCCACTCTGTATTTTTTAACATTTTCTTATTCATTGTTACCTCTCCTCATATAATTAAAACAATAGTGGACTTTCTTAACTATCAAAATATTTAAATATATTACAAAGTCCACTAAATTTATAATTTATTCATTTATGTAGAGGCTAAAGTTCACTTTTTGCTTTTTCTTTAATTACTGCTTCTTTTCCGTCTTCTATCTTTTCTTTGTTGCCTTTTTTTCCTTTTTCTGAATTTTCTTTTTCTACTTCTTTATTCTCTTTTGGAGCATCTTTTTCTTGTTTTTTATCCTCTTGTTTTT
>JAUNSM010000069.1 GCA_030539215.1 Clostridia bacterium | reverse complement strand
TTACATTGTAAAAATTTTTTATAAAAGTGTATCATTTAATATTGCAATTTATATTAAAAGTAATCAACAGTAAAAAAATCTTGCCAAAATTGCAAACATAATGTATAATGTACTCATATTGTCTGACTTTTATTACAATAATATTATATATATATTACAAATGCATTATTTCTATTGACATATAAAAAATATGAAATAAAATATACATAGTTAAAGAGGGATATTGCTTTATGAGAGTAATAAGTGGAACTGCAAAAGGAAAAAAATTAAATTCATTGCAAGGGTTTGAAACTAGACCTACATTAGATAGAGTTAAAGAGTCTATATTTAATGTTATACAATTCAGTTTAAACAATTCAATTATATTAGATTTATTTGCAGGTAGTGGAGCACTTGGAATAGAGGCTTTAAGTAGAGGCGCAAAAGAAGCTGTGTTTTGTGATAATTCAAATAAAGCCACTCAAATAATAAAAAAAAATTTAGAAGAAACTAGATTAATAGAGAAAGCAAAAATAATAAATAAAAATTATATACAAGCATTAAAGCAATTAAAGGAAGAAAATAAAAGATTTGACATAATTTTTTTAGATCCACCATATAAAAGTGATTATATAATAAAATCAATAAAGTACATATTAGAATATAATTTACTTAAGCAAGATGGAATTATAATAGTAGAAACTAACGAAAAAAATAAAATAAAAGAAATAGAAGAAAATAAAGAACTAATAGTATATGATACAAGGAAATATGGAATTGCAGTTATCATATTTGTTCGAAAGGGGTAAAATAATGGAAATTTTTACATTGTTAGAAACATTAGAGGATATAATGGAAAGAAGTAAACGTGTGCCATTTACAGAAAAGGGAATTGTAAACAAAGAAGAAATTTTAGAAATAATTAAAGAAATAAGATTAAAACTTCCAGATGAATTAAAACAAGCCAAATGGGTAAAAGAAGAAAGAGGCAGAATATTAGAAGAGGCTCAAAAAGAAGCAGATGGAATTGTTAAAGAAGCAGAGAACAGAATAATTGCAATGATAGATGAACATGAAATTACAAGAAAAGCATATGAACAAAAGGCAGAAATTATAGAAACTGCAAATGAGATGTCTAGAGAGATATCAAAAGGAACAAAAGATTATGCAGATAGCATACTTGCAAATTTAGAATCTGCAGTAAATAATGTTAGTATAACATTAAATGAAGCAATAAAAACTATAGAAAACAACAGAAAAGAACTTAAATAAAAATAGGGGAGTCAGAAAATTTAGATGGAAGTCAAAAAAATCAAATTTCAAATTGATTTTCCAATTTCTGGCTTTTTTCTTAAATAAGGAGTAAATAAATGCCAAGAGGAAAAAGAAGTAAAAGAAAAAACAAAAGTATATTAGATTTGCAGGTAGCATCACTAATAATTGTAAGTATTTTATTAGCTGTTTTAATATATACAAAATCAGGATATATTGGAGAACATTTAAGTCCAGTTTTAGGTGGTATAATGGGATGGATAAAATATGTAATACCACTAGGAACTTTTGCAATTGCAATACTTTTAGCATGTGATGAAGATAAAGAAAATTTTATAAAAAAAATATTTCAATATACAGTATTTTTATTATGTATTACAATTGTTATAACAGTTATTCAAATAACACAAGGAAAATTAAATATTGAACCTGAATTTGAAACTACTGTACAAGAAGCATATAATAAAGGAATGCAGAATATTGGAGGAGGTGCAGTTGGTGCAATTTGTGCAATCAGCTTAATAGGCTTACTTCGGAAAAGCAGGTACAATTATATTTGCAATAGGTGTAGCTGTAATTGACTCAATATTCCTGTTTGATATTAAAATAGCAAAGATATTAAAAGAATATATAGAAAACAAAAATGAAAGAAAGAAAGAATTAAAACAACAAAAATTAGAATATAAAAAAGATATTATAGAAAAAGAAAACATTAAAAAAAGAGAAAAAGTAAAGCAAGAAAATTTAATTACAGAAGACCAGATAAGTATAAAAATTGCCAACGAACACCCAGAAGGTTTATTTAAAAAAGAGGAAGAAATAAAAGAAGATAAATCTAAAGAAGTTTTAGTATTAGAACATGCACTAACAGTAGAAGATGAAAATTATGAATTTCCTTCAATAGATTTTTTAGAGCAAGGCAAATCAACTAATAAATTAGGCAAAAAAGTTGTTGCAGATACAGCAAATAAATTGCAAAAAACATTATATAGTTTTGGAGTATCAGCAAAAGTAGAAAATGTATCAGTAGGGCCTTCAATTACAAGATATGAATTAAAACCAGCAGAAGGGGTTAGAGTAAGTAAAATTGCTAATTTATCAGATGATATTGCACTTAGTTTAGCAGCTGAAACAATAAGAATAGAAGCACCAATTCCAGGAAAGCAAGCAGTAGGAATTGAAATTCCAAATAAAGAAAAAGAAATGGTACATTTAAGAGATATAATAGATAACCATAATTTTAAAAAATCAAAATCAAAATTATCATTTGCATTGGGGAAAGATGCTGCAGGAGAGCCTGTTGTTACAGATATAGCAAAAATGCCACATGTTTTAATTGCAGGAAGTACAGGTTCACGGTAAAAGTGTTTGTATTAATACATTAATAACAAGTATAATATATAAATCTAAACCAAGTGAAGTAAAACTAGTTATGGTAGATCCAAAAGTTGTAGAATTATCAGTTTATAATGGAATACCACATTTGCTAATACCAGTAGTAACAGACGCTAAAAAAGCAGCTGGAGCACTTTCATGGGCAGTACAAGAAATGGTAAATAGGTATCATTTATTTGCGGAAAAAAATGTAAGAGATATAGAAGGATACAATGAAGCATTAGAAAAAGAAGGAAATGATGGTAAATTACCACAAATAGTAATAATAATAGATGAACTTGCAGATTTAATGATGGTTGCAAAAAATGATGTAGAGGATGCGATATGTAGATTAGCACAGATGGCAAGAGCTGCACGGTATGCATTTAGTAATTGCAACGCAAAGACCATCAGTAGATGTAATTACAGGAATAATTAAAGCAAATATAGCAAGCAGAATATCATTTGCAGTGACCTCTCAGGTGGATTCTAGAACAATACTAGATTCAGCAGGAGCTGAAAAATTACTAGGTAAAGGAGATATGTTGTTTTTTCCAACAGGTGTATTAAAACCTATAAGAATACAAGGAGCATTCATATCAGATGCAGAAGTAGAAAAAATAGTTAACTTCTTAAAAGAAAATGGAGGTCCTACATATAGTGAGGATGTTTTGGAGAAGATAGAGAGAGCAAATTCAACTGACAAGGAATTGGAGGAGCAAGATGAAGATGAAACAGATCCATTTTTAATGGATGCAATAAATACAGTAGTTGATTTAGGACAAGCATCAGCATCATTTATTCAAAGAAGATTTAAAGTTGGATATGCAAGAGCTGGAAGAATAATTGACCAAATGGAGGCAAGAGGAATAATATCTGGTTATGAAGGAAGTAAACCAAGACAAGTACTTGTATCTAAAGAACAATGGCAAGAATTAAAAACTGCAAAGCCAGCAGAAGAGACAACAAATGATTAAAAATATTGTTTATACGAAAGAAGGGTAAAGATTGGACAAAGAAGAGTTTTTTTCTAAATTTAATATAAAAGATTACAATAATGAATTAGAAAAAATATTAGAAAAAAAGTCATTTTCAGCAGGAACAAAAAATATCCTTCTTAATATTTTATACAAAATAGAAGCATCATATGAGGATTATAGTAAAGTAAAAGCAACAACTAGACTAAAAAAAGAAATATTAGAAGAAGTAATAGACACAATAGAAAAAAATTGTAATGAAATAGAATTAATAAAGCCAAAATTAGATGAAAAAACTAAATTAGCAAATAAAAGTTTTATTGTAGAAAAACATAATAAAAAGATTATTTCATATCCAAATGAAAAAACAATATTTTATGGAATATGTCATTTAGCAAAAAATAAATTTATAATTAACAAAAAATATGATATTTTAAAAGAACCAATGGAAAATTTGTTAAACATAGGATATATAATGGAACAAGAAGAAATTGTAAGAGATTTTGACGGTTGGTCTTGGAATATATCATCAGAAGAAATAGAAAATTATATATATAATATTGTATATCAAAATATTAGAATATTAATTGGAGAAAATTATTTATTACAATATATAAACAACTTTTCTATAATGGATTTTATAAATCAATTTGAAATAAAAATTAGAAATATATGTAATGAAGAAATAGCAAATCAAATAATTATGGATATATACAAAATAGCAATATTAGAAAATATAAAAAATAACAAACTAAAACAAGAAGAATTGATTAATAAAGAAAAAGAATTACAAAAAGATTTAAATAAAATGGAAAACAAAAAAACGTACTTACAAGAACTTGCAAGTAAAAAGAAAATTATAGGAAAAGACATAAAAAGAATAGATGAAATAATAAATGATAGTAAAATATTAAGAGAAAATTTCATAAAAGAAAATAGTAATTTAAAAGAAGAAGAAAAAATATTTAGTCTTAGTGAATATTGTGAGATATTACAAGCAAAAAGGAAGAACTTATTACAAAATTTAAAAAATTATAGTTCATTAATGAAACCAATGAATTATGTAAAAACAAAATCAGAATTAAAAAAGAAGGTCGATTTATTAGCTGAAATTGATTTTAATATAAATTTACAGAAACAAGCTGAAAAAACACTAATAGATTTGCAAACAAATTTTTTGAAAGTAGTAAATGAAAAAATAAAAAATGTAGAATCGAAAAAAAACATACTAAATTATATATATTTATTTAGATATTATAAATTATTAAAAATAAATCGTGATAATCAAATAAAAGATGTAGATTGTTTAAAAGAACAATTAACTAACACAGAAAAACATTTAATTACTAGAGGATGCAACTTAAAAGCAATAAATATAATATATAATAATATTGAAAAAAATTATGATATAATATCAAAAATACTAAATTCTAATATTATAGATTTAGAAGAAATGCATATAGAATTAAAAAAACAAGAGGATAAAATATTAATAAATATATATGATGATAATATTATAAATAATAGTATAGAATATGAAGATAAAGAGAAATTAAATATTAAATTAAATAAAAAAATAAAACTTTTTAATTAGGAGGAAAAAATGAATATTACTTTTTTAGGAGCAACAAAAACTGTTACAGGTTCAAATTTTTTATTAGAAGGAGCAGGAAAAAAAATATTAATAGACTGTGGACTTTATCAAGGAAAAGCAACAGAAGAAAGAGAGAATTATGCTGATTTTGCATATAATGTACAGGACATTGATTTTTTATTACTTACACATGCACATATAGACCATTCGGGAAAAATACCTAAACTATATGTAGATGGATATAAAAATCCAGTAATTGCAACAAAAGCAACTTGCGACTTATGTTCAATAATGTTACCAGATAGCCGGACATATTCAAGAAATGGAAAATGAATGGCAAAACCGAAAAAGAAAAAGAAAAGGGCTTAAAGAATTGCCACCACTTTATACAGCACAAGATGCAATTGATTGTTTAAAAATATTTCAGCCAGTAAAATATGATGAGATTATAGAACTAACCCCTAATATACATTTAAGATATAATGATGCAGGACATATGCTTCGGGTCTAGCATAATAGAAGTTTGGATAAAAGAAGAAGGAGAAGAAAAGAAAATAGTTTTTACAGGGGATTTAGGAAATAACGATATTCCACTTTTAGATTCTCCAACAATGATAGAATCAGCAGATTATTTAGTAATGGAATCAACATATGGAGGAAGACTTCATATGAGAAATGATGATAAAGCAGAAATGTTTTTAAATATAGTGGCAGATACTTTAGATAGAGGAGGAAACGTTGTAATACCTTCATTTGCAGTACGGAAGAACACAAGAAATATTATATGAATTAAATAAATTAAAAGAACAAAGAACAGACAAAGAATTTATGGAAAAATACCAAAAATTAATGAAGATACCTGTGTATGTAGATAGTCCACTTGCAATATCAGCAACAGAAATATTCAGAAGAAATATGGATTTATTTGAAGAAGAAATAAAAAAAGAAATACAAAATGGAGATAATCCATTAGAATTTCCAGGTTTACAATTTGCACAAACAGTAGAAGAATCACGAGCATTAAATGAAAGCAAAACGCCATCAATTATAATTTCTGCTAGTGGTATGTGTGAAGTAGGTAGAATAAAACATCATTTAAAACATAATTTGTGGAATCCAAATAGTACAATATTATTTGTAGGATATCAAGCACCAGGAACACTAGGAGCAAAAATAGTAAATGGAGAAAAAAGAGTAAAAATATTTGGAGAAGAAATAGCAGTAAATGCAAGAATAGAATATATAGAAGGATATTCAGGGCATGCTGACCAAGAATGGTTACTTAATTTTATATACTCATTTATAACAAAACCAAAACACATATTTTTAGTACACGGAGAACCAGAAGGACAAAAAATACTAAAAGAAAAAATAATATCAACAACAAATATACCAGTAACAATACCAGATTATGGTGAAAATTACGAACTAGATGATAATATATCAATAAA
>JAUNSM010000068.1 GCA_030539215.1 Clostridia bacterium | reverse complement strand
TAAATTCTTTTTTTATATATGGAATTACTATATTTCTTATTTTATTTCTTGTATATGTATTATCTTGATTAGACTTGTCTATTCTTGGATTTAATTTATTTATTTTGCAGTATTCTTCTATTTCATTTCTTTCTATTTCAATTAATGGTCTTATATATTTACTGTTTCGCATAGGCTCTATCCCTTTTAGCCCTGACATTCCGCTTCCTCTTAATATATTCATTAATATAGTTTCTATTTTATCATTATTATTATGTGCTGTTGCAATTTTATTAGAATTTGTCTTTTCTAAAATTTCATTAAAAAATTGATATCTTACATTCCTTCCTGTTTCCTCAATTCCTTTTTTTAGGACATTAGCCTTTTTTATAACATCTACTTTTTTTATATAATATTCTATTTCTAATTTTTCACAAAACTCTTTTACATATTCTGTTTCCTCATCTGCTTCTTTTCTTATCATATGATTTATATGTGCTACATATATTTTAAAATTCAACTCATTTTTTAATTCATTTAATACATGTAATAAACATATAGAATCTGGTCCTCCGGATACTCCTACGACTATTGCTTCTCCATTTTGTATTAACTTATTTTTTTTTATTGTTTGTAACACTTTTTGTTTCATATGTTTCACCTTTTTATATAGTATTTAACTTTTCTTTTAATTCTTTTAATAACTTTATATGTTTTTCTTTTATATCACTATATATTTTTCTGGATTCTTTTTCATCATATAAATGTGATAGTGCGTTTCTTGATAGCATCATTTCTATCCATCCTTCACCATTTTCTATTAACCCTTGTTTAAACCCATTTTGTATTGTTTCTCTTGGACTTCCTGTCTTTTCTGAAACCCCCATATATTCTAAATAACTTTTTATTACTTTCCAAGCAAGTTCAAATGTAAATTCAAATCTATGTAAACATCCATCTATTATTATATCTGTAGGTTTTTCTATTAAAGATTCTTCTAATCTTTCTAATGCACTATAAAAATCTGCTCTTTTTTGTTGAAATCTATTCATATTATAATTCAACTCCTTCTTCTCTTATTGATTGTTCTAATTCATTTTTTATTCCTTTATTTATAAATACAATATCTATAGTATATGGAATATCTAATAAATCTAATTCATTTTTTATTTTATATTCTGTTTTTTTATCTACTTTTCCTTCTACTGCTATATCTATATCTGAATTTAATTTATAATCCCCTCTTGCTCTAGAACCAAATAATATAAATTTATAATTATATTTTTTAGTTATATTTAATATCTGTTCATATATTTTTTGAGATAAGCCAAACATGTATTTACTCCTATTCTCTATATTTTTCCATATTTACAAATTTTGTATAGCTACCAAGCCATAACAACTCTGTTGTTCCTGTTGCACCTGATCTATGTTTTGCCATTATTATTTCTGCTATATTTTTCTTTTCTGAATCTGGATTATAATAATCATCTCTATATAAAAACATTACTATATCTGCATCTTGTTCTATTGCACCAGATTCACGAAGGTCTGACAACATAGGTCTATGGTCTGCTCTTTGTTCTGCAGCTCTTGATAATTGTGACAATGCAATTACTGGTACATCTAACTCTTTTGCTAAAATTTTAAGAGATCTACTTATTTCAGAGATTTCTTGTTCGCGACTTGCATTTTTTTTACCTGTACCTTGTATTAATTGAAGATAATCTATTATTATTAATCCAATATTTCTTTCTAATTTTAATTTTCTACATTTTGCACGTATTTCTGTTACTGTTATTCCTGGAGTATCGTCTATATATATTGGTGCTTCTGAAAGAGGACCGAATAGCTGTTGCAAGTTTTATCCAATCATCTTCTTCTATTTTACCTGTTCTTATTTTGTTACTATCTACCATTGCTTCACTACAAAGCATTCTGCTTACTAATTGGCTTTTTGACATTTCTAAATTAAATATTGCTACAGGAACCTTTGCCTGTGTTGCAGCATTTGTTGCAATATTTAGTGCAAAAGCAGATTTACCCATTGCTGGTCTTGCTGCTACTAATATCAAATCAGAATTGTGAAGACCTGCTGTTTTATAATCTAAATCTGCAAATCCTGTTGGTATTCCTGTTATTGGCTGTTTTTGATTATATAATTTCTCTAATTCTGCAAAACTTTCAACTAATATATCTTTTAAAACCGAATACCCTTTTTGATTTTTTCCTTGTGCTATTTCAAATATCTTTTTTTCTGATTGCTCCATTATAATATCTATTTCTTCTGTTTGTGCATAACCTAAATCAATTAATTCATTTGCCATTTTTATTAGTTGTCTTAAAATAGATTTTTCTTCTACTATTTTTATGTATTTTTCCACATTAGCAGTTGTAGGTACTTTATCTGGCAATATTGCTATATATTCTAATCCTCCTACTGCTTCTAATTTTCCTATTGAAGTTAGTTCTGCTTTTACTGTTATTATATCAATAGGTTCTGCTCTATTATATAAATTAAGTATTGATTCATATATTGTTTTATTATCTTGTCTATAAAAGTCGTCTGGTTTTAAAGTTTCAATGCTATCTACTACTGCATCTTTATCTGTAAGCATACTTCCAATTACAGCTTGTTCTGCTTCTATATCATGTGGTGGTATTTTGCCTAAATCCATTTTTAACCTCCAATATTAGTTTGTCCATTTTCTTTAATTTATTTTACCACTAGTTTATACTTATTCTGGCTTTATATTTAATATTAATTTTGCTGTTATACCTTCTCCAAATTTTATTTCTGCTACAAATCTTCCAATATTTTTTATAGTTTCTTTTAACAGTATTTTCTTTTTATCAATATCAATTTTATATTGTTCTTTTAATTCACTGGCAATTTCTTTAGATGTTATTCCACCAAATATCTTTCCGTTTTCACCTGCTTTTACTTTTAGCTCTAGTGTTATTTTCTCTAATTCTTTTGCCTGATTTTTATATTTCTCAATTTCTAAATTTTTTTTACGTAATGTGGAATCTTGTTTAGCTTGTAATTTCAATAAGTTATCTTTTGTTGCTTCTACTGCTAAATTTTGAGGAAATAAAAAATTTCTTGCATAACCATCATTAGCATTTATAATATCATCTTTTTTCCCTACATTTTTTATATCTTGCAATAAAATTACTTTCATATAAACTACACCTACTTTAATTTTTTCATATTGTATCACAGAAATCAATAAATGGCAATTGTAAATCATAATATCATATCATCTGTTTTTTTGCTTTTTTTATAAAAAAGTAGTATAATTAATATATAAAAGCCTTCGGGCTAATAAAAAAAATGGAGGGCACAAACATGGCAAAGAAGTATTGGTGGCTACGGGTATTTTTTATCATCTTTGCTGGGTATATAACCTGGCAACTTCTTCGAGGACCACTCACAAAATTCTGGTTCTGCTGGTTACCAATTTTTGGTTTATGGGTTGTAGCAGGTATTGCAACCTTCTATAAGCCCCACCAGCAGTAACACCTCCTTCCCCTCTTTAGAGGGGAAAAGCAAAAGCACGGAATCTCCAAAGTTGGAACCGTGCTTTTTTGCAGCTTCAATAGCAATATGTGTTTTACTTCTACGTATTGTTTGAAGATATGGAGTTTTTTTATTTCTAATTCTGTTATTTAATCTATAGTTGTACTTGTTCTTCCTGTTCCTACTACATCTTCTTGCAATGAACGCCAAGTATTACATCCTACAATTCCATCTACTGCTAATCCTCTGCTTTGCTGATATCTTCTTACTGCATTTTGCGTCCTACTTCCAAATATTCCGATCTAATCCTCCTGTGCTAAATCCTAATGTATTTAAATCATCTTGTGCTATTAATACATATGTGCTTATACTCCCTCTCCTAATTAATGGATATCCTGCTGTTCCACAAGCAGGTCTTCCAAACCTCTTATCAAAATGTACCCAGGTAGGTGTTAGTGATGCTGGTTCTACATAACTCCATACTCCGCGAACTAATTGCTGTATTTCTTAATCTGTTTCTTTCGTTATTACTTAAAGTCTGTCCTGCGTCAAATGCTACACCTGCATAATGTTGTGACTGTGAACCGGTGTCCACCTTCCCATGGTCTTTTAAATGCAAATCCTACTGGTATTGGTCTTCCATATAAATATCTTGTTGTATTAAAACTTTGCATTGCTCTTTTTGTTGTCCACAATGTTGGGCTTCCGCTTGAACCTCTAAATTCTCCCACTGTTAATGTTCTATTTGCGTTATAAGGCATTGCCTCATTTTCTCCTCTATAATATGTTTCCATTCTATTTGTATCATTATTAAAAACTATTATTTTTGCCATAAAAAAACCTCCATAAATATATATTCTTTATATTTTATGAAAATTAGTTTTTTTTGACACACAAATTAAATTTTAAAAAACTAATGATTCTTATATAAAAGACTTGATATCATTTTTATTTTATAGTTTAATATTAAATATAATATTATGAGGAGGAAATAAAATTAGTGAGCAAAAAACAAAATATAACCATTGAAGATATAAGGAAATTTAGTAAATTATATAATTCAAATCTAGATAATAAAAAAATAGAAAAAGAAATTACATCTAAAGGGCTTGAATCAGCCTGTCTTAATAAAGATATTATCAACGAAAATAAAACTACTTTTAATGTACAACTACCTGAAAGTATTAGATATGATCAAAAATATAATTCGCAATGTTGGATATATAGTGGATTAAATTTTATAAAATATAATATTGCTAATAACTTAAAAATTAATTTATTAGACTTTAAACTATCAAATAATTATCTTGCATTTTTTGATAAATTAGAAAAATCAAATAGCATTTATGAAGATATAATTAAATTAAAAAAAGTTGATTTTGATTATATTAATAATCACGAAATTGTATCCGTTCATGAAGTTGGCTTTTGGCAATTATTTGTAAATTTAATAAATAAATATGGAATAGTTCCATATGAATGTATGCCAGATTCAGTAGAAAGCTTAAATTCTGAAAAGATTTATGATGTTTATAGTGAAAAGATTAAAAAAGATGTCTTTGATTTAATTCAATTAAAAGAAAAGCAAGTATCAATTAATGAATTAAAAAAAGTTAAAAAAATTTTTTTACAAGAAGATTATATTTTTTTATCTAAAATATTAGGAGAGCCAGTACAACAATTTGACTATAAATATACTGATAAAAATTCAAAATCAGTTTGTTTTAATAACATTACACCTGTTGAATTTAAAAATAAATATTTAACATTAAATTTATCTGATTTTATTTTAATAGGTAATATTCCAAAATATAATAAAACCCTAAATAAAATCTATTTAAAAGATTATTGGCAAGTTGGATTCCAGTTTTTTAATTTGTCAATTGAAGAATTAAAAAAATTTGCCATAAAGCAATTAAAAGATAATATACCTGTATGTGTAGGCTTATATATTTATAAATATAGAGATTTTACTTCACGTGTTCTTGATACACGATTATATAAATATGAAGAAATGCTTGATTTAAAAAAGCTGACTAAAGAAGAAGCTTTAAACTCACTCGCTATTAGTATGCATCATTTTGTTAATTTAATAGGAGTTAATATTGAAAATAATAAGCCTCAAAGATGGAAAGTTGAAGATAGTTTCGGAGATAAAGATAAATTTAATGGATGTTATATAATGAATGATAACTATTTTAGTGAATTTGTTTTAAGTGGAGTTATAAATAAAAAATATTTATCAAAAAATCAATTAGAATTACTTAATAATAAAGTAATAAAATTTAAGGATTCAATCTTTTAAAGTTGAATCCTTTTATTTATTATAATTTATTTTCAAAATTTTACATCCCTGTTTCAATTTCTCTTGCTTTTATAATATGTCTTTGTTTATTATCATTTGTGCATGTAATTAATGTTATTTCTCTTTTACCTTCTGTTAGTTGTGATGTACATTCTAATTGTTCTGGATTAACTATGTATTTATCATATACTGAATATTTAAGTGTAGTTCCACTTAAATCTGTAATCTCAATAATTTCTCCTAATTCTAAATTAGGTACCTTGCTAAAAAATAATGAATTTTTATAATTATGTCCTGCTATACATAAATTACCAATTTGGTTAGGATTTGCTCCATAAAATTTACAAACAGATATTTTTAATAGTGCATCTAAATGTTCAGGAGTTTTAGTTGTTAAAATAGGATAATTTATATTTATAGAAGATATTTTTATTTCGCCTATTGCATAATATTGAATTCCATTATTTGCAACTAATATTTGCTCTTCTGGAATTTCTTCTGTTGGAACTTCTACTGTTAATTCATCTACACTAATTTCGCCTTGATTTTCCATAGCTTTATTTAGTATTACAACAATTATATCATCTTCAACTTTAACTGAATCTGTATTAATACTTGGTAATACTGATTTCTGTTCTGTTCTTTCATATATTATTTCGCCTAATAATTCCTTTGAAACTTGCTCACTTCTATTTCTATCATATTCTGCATATATTGCATAAGAAGATAATATGCCTACCAAAAAAACAGACAAAAAGAATTCAAATTTAAATACTTTTTTCTTTTTCTTCATATCTGGTGTTACATATAATTTCTTAGAAATCAAAATTTGATTCATTTTATACCTCTCTTTTTGCACAATTACCAATATTATTTTAACATATTTGTTTTAACATTTCAACCACAGTTTCAATACTTTTTTGTGGCGTTG
>JAUNSM010000005.1 GCA_030539215.1 Clostridia bacterium | reverse complement strand
GATTATTACTGCATTGTAGCCTTTTCACCTTCAAAAAAGTGTCAAATTCAAGATAGTATACCATATTAAAAAGAAATAAGCAAGGAATTTTGCATAATTTTATATTCACAAAGCTACAAAGTTCGACATAAAATATAATAACTAGTTGTTTTGGAGTGATATAAATGAGAATAAAAAAGGGTGATATAGTAGGCAGAAAATCGTATGGAAAAGATGTATTTTTTATTGTAGATAAGATATTAAAGAGCAGAATGAATAAAGAATTTGCACTACTTAAAGGGCTAAATATTCGTATAATGGCAGATAGTCCAATAGAAGATTTAGAAATGATTAGCAAACAAGAAGTTTTAAACAGTATAAAATTATCGGATATGTATTTAGAAACAAGAATTAAAAAAAACAGTCAAAGAAAAAAGACAAGTGAACAGTTAACTAGGCAAAGAATATATACGGGTAAAATTTTACATTTAGATGGAGATAGAAAATATAGTGAAAAATCAGCTAGATATTATAATAAAATTGGGCTAAATGCTGTTATTAAAAACATAACAGAAAATAGACAATCAAAGGTAATAATTCCACTTTTAAATAAATATAATCCAGACATATTGGTTATAACAGGGCATGATGCGATGTTAAAAAATGGTACTAATTATAATAATATATATAATTATAGAAATTCAAGACATTTTATAAATACAGTAAAAGAAGCAAGAACTTGGGGAGTAAATTCAGATAAATTAGTAATATTTGCAGGAGCGTGTCAAAGCTTTTATGAAGGAATAATGTCTGCAGGGGCAGATTTTGCCTCATCACCGGGTAGAATTTTAATAGATTTTGTAGATCCATTAATAGTAGCAGAAAAAATAGCTGTTACAGAAGAGTATAAATTTGTAAGTATTAATGAAATAGCTAAAGAAGTGAAAGAAGGATTGAGGGGAATTAGTGGAATAGGAGCAAGAGGAAAAAGTAGAATAATAGAATAACAACACAAGTAATAAAAACGCAATGAAAATGTAACACAATTGTAACATATGACAACTAAGTATAGCGAAACATTACAGTAACAAGAGATAGCAGCTTAAAACAATATAAACTGTTTTTTGACATTTTTCATATTCAATGATATAATTTGCACATTCAATACAATAAAGGTGAGTGATTATATGATCTATAAAAATGATATTTCTACATTAAAAAAAGAGATTGTAGAAAAAGTTGGACAAAAGATAATAGTTAGAGGATCACTTGGAAGAAACAAATTTTTTGAGGAACAGGCAGTTATAAAAGAAACATATCCAAATATTTTTGTAGTAAAATATGAAGAACAAGATACAAATGTTAGTTATAGATATTCAGATATACTTACAAGAGAATTAGAAGTTTCAGTATTTGATGGAGAAGGATATTGCCCATTAATTCCACCATTACAAAAGTAATAAAAACAAAGAGACAAAGACATTATTTATTTTTGTTAATTTGAAATTTTGAATAGAATAAGAAGATCTCAAAAAAATTCCTAAATATTAGGAATTTTTTTTGTCCTTCTAAATATAATATATATTATTAAACTTATAAGGAGGGATTTAATATGCTACTAGAAACAGAAAAAGAAAATGTATGCATAAATCAAATAGTTGGACAAAAGAAAAATGAAATTGAAGTAGAGGGAGATGTTATTGTAAATGATATTAAACCAGATGTATTAAGTATAATTAGTACGAGTGGAATACCA
Source organism: Clostridia bacterium (assembly GCA_030539215.1). GTDB lineage: Bacteria > Bacillota > Clostridia > TANB77 > CAG-508 > CAG-452. Next base: position 33,598 of record JAUNSM010000005.1, on the reverse strand, counting down.
TGTGTATATAAAAAAGAAATAATGGATGGAAAAATTAGGATAGATGGAAATATAAATACATATATTATGTATTTAGCAGACAGTGAAAACAGTGCAGTAAGAGGTTTAAATACAGTTCTTGATTTTACTCGGAATAATAGATGTAGAAAATTGTTTGTCAGGAATGACAGTAAATGAAAAGGTAATCATAAAAAAAATAGAGGTAAAAGTTTTAAATGGAAGAAAAATAAATATAAAAGCTGTTTTGGAGGTAGAAATCAAAGTTTATTCAAATGATAATATAGAAATTATATCTAATATTAATAATATAGAAGATATACAAATTTTAAACAATAATAAGATAATTAATTCTTTAGTAGGCCAAGGAAACACAAGAGTATATGCGAAAGATACAATTAGTATAGATAATGTAGATGATTTAGCAGAAATTATGAAATCAGAGATTAAAATTATAAATAAAGAAATAAAATTAAGTTATAATAAAGTACTTGCAAAAGCAGATGCAGAAGTTTCAATTCTTTATTTAACAGAAGATAACAGAATAAAAAATATCACAACTAAAATTCCAGTAATGGGTTTTGTGGATATAGAAAACATTAGTGATAACAATATTTGTGATGTAGATTATAAAATCAAAAATTTAATTATAAAACCAAATAATAGTGATAACCATTCTATATATGTGGAGGCAGAAATAGAAATTATATGTTTTGCATATGAAACAAAAAACATTAATTTAATAGAAGATTTATATAGTATATCTTCAGAATTAAAGTTTACGCAAAAAGAAGTAATTACAATGTCAGGAAAACAAAATATAAAACAAAATTATAACATAAGTGAGCAAATATCAATTCCAGAAATTGAAAATAGGCAACTTTACCATGTTAAAACAATTTCAAAAATATTAAACACAAATATTAAAAGTAATAAAATTATGTATGAAGGAGAATTGAATTTAGAATTTTTATATGAAGTAAACAATGGAATAGATGTTAAAAATGTTCAAATACCTTTTGATTTTGAAATAATTTCTGATAACATAAATGAAGATTGTGTGATTGATACAAATGTGGATATAAAAACAAATGATTTTGTAGTAAATGGTAGAAATATTGATACAAATGTAGAACTAGAATTTAATGTGAGTATTAGTACAAGTAAAAGATTAAACATAATTGATGAAGTATCAGAAGAAGAAACTAAAGATAATAACATATATAGTATGATTATATATTTTGTAAAACCAGGAGATACATTATGGAAAATTGCAAAAAAATTTAGAAGTACAATAGAAGATATAGCTAGAGTAAATGAAATAGAGGATATTAATAAAATTTATCCAAATGAACAATTATATATTCCTAAATTTGTAAAGAAAAGTGTAACAGTATAAAAATGGATAGTATATATTCTAGAAAAAGAATAAAAATTCCAAAAATAAAAGGATTTTATAAAAACAACAAAAATGCTAAAAAGTTTTTTAGCATTTTTGTTATAGTTTTGATAAGTACAATTACTTTTTACAGTTTTTTCAAATCACTTAATCCTATATTTGATAATTTATGTTTAGAAAAAGTAAGAAGAATAGGTACATACACAATGAATGATGCTTCTAATAAAATTTTAGATAATATAAATTATAATGATATTATAAAAATAGAAAAGGCTGAAAATAACAATGTATTAAAAACAGATGTTGTAGTAATTAATAAAATAGCTTCAGATATTGCATTAGAGGCAGAGAAACAGTTTCAGGAATTACAAAATGAAGATATACAAATTCCAATTGGAGCTTTAACGGGGAATAGGTATTTAGCCGGAAGCGGTCCTAATATAAATATAAAAATAATACCAACAGGAAATATTTTAACTGAAATAAAAAATGAATTTGAAGCACAAGGCATAAATCAAACAATATATAGAATATATTTGGAGTTAACTTGTAAAGTAAGTATAATCACTCAATATAAAACAATTCAAGATGAAATTGTTAATCAAGTTTTACTAGTAGAAGCAGTAATAGTAGGAGGTGTACCACAATCATATTACAATTTAGAGGGACTTAGTAAAGATAGTGCAATAGATATAATAGAGTAAACCCACTGTTTTTATAATTAAAGTAAAAAAATAGGGAAAGACTATATGTTTTCTTGATTTTAATTTTATGGTATGATATAAAAAGGATAGAAAATAAAAACTAGGAGGTATTATAATGATAGGTTTAAAAGGAACTAAAACAGAAAAAAATTTAATGGAGGCTTTTGCTGGTGAATCACAAGCAAGAAATAAATATACATATTTTGCAAGTAAAGCAAAAAAAGATGGATATGAGCAAATAGCTGCAATCTTTCAAGAAACAGCAGATAACGAAAAAGAGCATGCTAAATTATGGTTTAAATTACTACATAATGGAATTCCTTCAACAGAAGAAAATTTAAAAGCAGCGGCAGAAGGAGAAAATTATGAATGGACGGATATGTATAGCAAAATGGCAGAAGAAGCTAGAGAAGAAGGGTTTGACAATATTGCAAATTTATTTGAAGGGGTAGCAAAAATAGAAAAAGAACATGAAGAAAGATACAAGAAATTATTAGAAAATTTAGAAGATGGATTAGTATTTAGTAGAGATGGAGATAAAATTTGGAAATGCAGAAATTGTGGACATATACATATTGGAAAAGAAGCTCCAGAAGTTTGCCCAGTATGTGCACATCCAAAAGCATACTTTGAAATAAAAGCTGAAAATTATTAATATTTGAACAAGGGGACGGGCTTTTTGTTCACAATTATGTAAATATTGTATAATATGGTGTGTAAATTCCTAAAAGGAAAGTAATAGCACACCATGTTTTTTTGATGTGCGGAAAGAAGGTAAAAAATGAATAATTTAACATTATTAGAATGCTCAAAAAGGAAATTAGATGAAATATATCTAATTGTTTATGCTATGAAAAATGAAATAAATATAAAAAAGAGGGATTACATTGAAAAAATAGTTGATAACAATATAATAAATATTGTTATTTTTTTACCCAAAAGCATAAATTTATGATATAATATTTCCTATTGAATAATAAAAAAGCATATGGAGAGAACATATATGAAGGAAACAGTAAAAATATTACCAAATTTTAAAAAATTTAATAATTATATAAACAATGTAAAAATAGGTACAAACCCTATAATGTTATCAGGGCTTACAGATGTTGCAAAAGTTCATTTTGCATATTCAACATATTTTTATACAGATAAGCCAATATGTATAATTACATATAACGAATTACAAGCAAAAAAGATTATAAAAGATTTACAGTATTTTTCAGAGGATGTAGTATATTTTCCAAGAAGAGAAATTTTAACTTATGACTATTTAGCAGAAAGCACAGAAACTTCTTATGATAGAATAAATTGTTTAAATAATATTTATAATAAAAAGGGAAAAATTATTGTAACAACTATAGAGGCAGTATCTCAAGAAATAATACCAAAACAAACTTTATATAATGACTTATTTACACTAAAAGAAAGTAGCTTAATTAATTTAGAAGAAATAAAAAGGAAATTAAATAATTTAGGATATGAAAGATGTGACTTAGTAGAAAATGTAGCAGAATATAGTATAAGAGGTGGAATTATAGATATTGCTATTTCATCAAAAAAAGGAGTAAGAATTGAACTTTGGGGAGATGAAATTGATTCTATTAGATATTTTGATATACAAACACAAAGGTCAACTGAAAAAATAAAAAATGTTACAATTTTTCCTGCAACTGAATTTGTTTTAGAAGACACATTAGAAAATATTGCAAAAAGTATTGTACAAAAAAATAAAGAAGAGGCAAAAGTGCTTGAAGATGTTGAAGCAATAAGAAACGGGGAATACTTAAGTAAAATAGATAAATATTTTAATAGTTTTTATCAAAAAAGAGAAACAATTTTAGATTATATAAAAGAAGATTATATTATTTTTTTAGATGAAATTGCCAAAATAAAAGCAAGGTCTGAAAACATAGTAAAAGATAATAATGCTGTTATAAAATCATTAATAGAAAAAAAACGAGAAATACCAGAAGCAACAACAAATTTAAGAGATTACATTAGATTTATAGAAGAAATAAAACAAATACAAACAATATATTTAGAGAAACAAGATATTGGGTTTGTAGATAAACAAAGTATGCATGCAAAAAGAAACGGATATAGCTTTAGCTATAGGGAGGTCAACTTTTTTCGTAGTTCAATGGATTTATGTATTAAGGAAATACAACAGGCACAGGTTAGAAAAAAAACAATTATAATCCTAGCAGGTAATAAAAATGATGAAAAAAAATTAAGACAAATATTAGAAGAAAAAGCAGAAATTAACACAAATAAAATTATAATAGAAACAGGAGAATTATCAGCAGGATTTGAATGTTTTGATTTTAATTTGTTAGTTATTTCAGCAAAAGATTTATTTAATGCGCCAAAAAAAAGAAAAAAATCGAATTTAGAATTTAAACAAGGTGAAACAGTTATATTTTCAGATTTAAAAACAGGAGATTATATTGTTCATAAAACAAATGGAATAGGGCAATTTATTGGAGTAAATACAATTAAAGCAGATAATGTTACAAAAGATTATATAAAAATAAAATATAAAGATGATGATATATTATATATTCCAACAGCTAATTTAGATAATATTAGAAAATATATTGGTGTAGGAGATAGACTACCAAAAGTAAATAGATTAGGCAGTAAAGAATGGGAAAATACAAAGCAAAAAGTAAAATCTAATTTAAGAGAAGTAGCTCGTGATTTAATAGAGCTATATGCAAAAAGAGAAAAAATAAAAGGATATGCATTTTCAAAAGATAGTGAATGGCAAAAAGAATTTGACGGGAGTTTTGAGTATACAGAAACAGAAGATCAATTAACAGCAATTGAAGAAATAAAAAAAGACATGGAAAAACCAAAACCAATGGACAGACTACTTTGCGGAGATGTTGGATATGGTAAAACAGAAGTTGCAATAAGAGCAACATTTAAAGCATGTATAGACCAAAAACAAGTGGCATATTTAGTACCAACAACAATACTTGCTAATCAACAATATGAAGCATTTAAAGACAGAATGAAGGAATATCCATTAAAAATAGAATTATTAAATAGATTTAGAACAAAAAAAGAACAAGAAAATATTATAAAAAAATTAAAATTAGGTGAAATTGATGTTATAATTGGAACACATAGACTCCTTAGTAAAGATGTAGAATTTAAAAATTTAGGTTTACTAATTATAGACGAAGAGCATAGATTTGGAGTAAAAGATAAAGAAAAAATAAAGCAATTAAAAACAAATGTAGATGTTTTAAGCATGACGGCGACTCCAATTCCAAGAACTTTGCACATGTCTATAGTTGGAGTCCGTGATATGTCATGTCTTTATGAACCACCACAAAACAGGAGACCAGTTCAAACATATGTATTAGAATATGACAAAGAGGTTATAAAAGAAGCAATAACAAAAGAATTAGAAAGAGATGGTCAAGTATTTTATTTATATAATAAAACAGAAACAATTGCCAGAAAAGCAACAGAAATATCTGAACTTGTTACAGAAGCAAAAGTAGGATATGCACATGGAAAAATGTCCGGAAAAGAATTAGAAGATATAATGATAGACTTCGTAAATAAAGATATAAATGTTTTAGTATGTACAACAATATTAGAATCAGGAATTGATATTCCAAACGCTAACACAATTATTGTAGAAAATGCCGACAGATTAGGACTAGCACAACTTTATCAAATTAGAGGAAGAGTTGGAAGGTCAGACAAACAAGCATATGCATATATTACTTATAAAAGAGACAAACTAATAAACGAATTGGCAGAAAAAAGGTTAAAAGCAATAAAAGAGTTTACAGAATTTGGCTCAGGATTTAAAATAGCAATGAGGGACTTAGAAATAAGGGGAGCAGGAAGCTTAATAGGAGAATTGCAACATGGGCATATGGAGCAGGTTGGATATGACACCTATTGTAAATTATTAGACGAAGTTGTAAAAGAAATGAAAGGAATAGAAATAGAAAATGATGTAGATATAATTATAGATATAAATGTATCAAGTTTTATACCAGATAATTATATTGAAAATGGTAGTCAAAAAATAGAAGTTTATCAAAATATTGCTTTATGCAAAAATGAAGAAGACATAAAAAACATTGAAGAAGATATAAAAGATAGATTTGGAAAAATTCCTACAGAAGTTATAAATTTGCTAGAAATTGCAAAAATAAAAAATATGTGTAAAAAACTTGGAGTCACAAAAATAACTCAAAAACAAAACAACATAATATTTAATTTTAATCCAAGTAATTTCAATATTGATATTGATAACTTAATTAAAAAATATAAAAATCAAATAAAAGTTTCTCCAGCAAGAGAGCCATACATTACATATAAATTAATAAACAATGAAAATATTTTAAAAGAAGTAGAAATGTTTTTATTTATATAAAATACTTCGATAACAATCAATTTTATTACATAAAATTTCGCGAGCAAAAAATAAGAGTGGGTTTGCAATATATTTAATTAGTTTGACGGTTAAAAAAGAAAGGAAAAGAAAATGGTAATTACAAGTAAAGATAATGAAACAATTAAAAAAATAAGAAAATTAAAAGATAAAAAATATAGAGACATAAACTGTAAATATATTATAGAAGGAATTAAACTAATAAAAGAAGCAATAGAAGAAAAAGCGAAAATAGATACCATTGTAGTATGCGATAATTGTATAAAAACTGGTGAAATTGACCAAAGCATTTTATACGAAATAGCAAAATACAATTGTATTTATGTAGATGAAAAAGTATTTAATACAATAACAGATGTACAAAATCCACAAGGAATTTTAGCAATTATTGAAAAAAATAATAATAACCAGAGCATTAAATTTGATGAAGATTTAATTATAATTTTAGACGATGTACAAGACCCAGGAAATTTAGGAACAATAATTAGAACAATAGATAGCACGCGGACTTACACAAGTAATAATATCTAAAAAGAGTGGGGATATATTTAATCCTAAAGTAGTGCGAGCTACAATGGGAGCAATATTTAGAGTAAATATTATAGAAAGTGAAAATTTAGTAAACACATTAAAAGAACTAAAAAAGCATAAATTTAAAATAATTGCAACATCATTAGAAACAGAAAATAATATTTACCAAATGGAATATAAAAAAACAGCAATAATAATTGGAAATGAAGCAAATGGAGTATCTACAGAAATATTAGAAGCTTCAGACAAAAAAGTAAAAATACCAATGCTTGGAAAAACAGAAAGTCTAAATGTAGCAGTTGCCACAGGAGTAATATTATACGAATATGTGAGGCAAAAGTGCCCCACTGAGGACATTTTCTAATGGGATAAAATGTCTAAAATTTGAGGATATAATTTTTCTGCATTGTTATTCCAATTATCTGATATAATTTTTGCCTGTTCTCTAGAACCTGCAAATACCTGTAGTTCAAAAAGTATTTGGTTATTTTCAACAATTTTGCATTTAACACTATATTCTTTTTCACTATGAGGAATAAAATCACTAGATATTGAAAGTTCATTTTGTATTTTCCCTAAAGTTTCTTTGAAATTATTATCAACTCTAAATTTTGAAATACCAGGAATGATGTCTTTTACAAGGGTTAAAGCTTGTTTTCCTTCGTTGGTAATTTCATACAAAGATTCTCTATCTTTTTCATAATTAATAATATATTTATTTTCTAGTAAATCTAATAAAAATTGCTGAAAATAAAAATAATTCATATTATCTATAGATATTACTAACTTTAAAAGAGCATCATTGTTAATAGGTTTTGATACTTTATTTAAGATATATAAAATTAAAGCTTTTTTTTCTGCTAATGTTTCACTATCTGATGTTAATTTCATAAAAGAATTATCATTCCTTTCTTAAATTAAAAAAATTATAGCATAAATAATAAAAAAATACAAATATAATAAAAACGGTATTTATGTTGTTATTAGATAATGGTTTTTAATAATTAAAGTAGTCAAATAGAGACAGGCTGTATGTTTTTAAGCCTAAAAATACATAAATTTTGTTGTTCGCTGATTAGATGGTTGTGACATAAAAAAGAAAAAACATAAAAGTAAATTATAAATTAAAATAATCTACATATAACGCGAACTTTGACAAATATTAAAGTTTTCAGTTATGAAAATTTAAGATTTTTGTGGCTTAAAAATATACATTCTGTCTCTAAAATTTGAAAACCAATACCTAGTAACTTTATGTTACTAAATATTGATAAAAAACTTGAAAATTTATTTAAATATGATATATAATTAGATGAATTAAGAAAGGAATGGTTAGTAAAAATGGAAGAAATAAAAACAGAACAAAATAATGAAAGTTCATATTATGAAGAAGTAAAAAGAGTTACAAAAGATTTTAGCTCTTTAAAAGATTTTCCAGAAGGTTCAAAAATAAGAAAAGACTTCATAAGTCAAGAGAATTACAATGAATTTGTGAATTTAATAATGTTAGTACAATTAGGACTAAATGATAAAGAGAGTGAATTTGAACGAATAGAGCGATTACTAAAATATAATATTGTAACTGGTGAAAATAGAAGAATATTAGAGGCAAGAAAAGCTGTTATTGAAAAAGAAGAGGCAAGAGAAGATTACGAAGAAGAACGCTAATTAAAAAACCACAAAAAATTTATTTAATAAATTTTTTGTGGTTTTTTGTCGATGAAAAATACTTTACTTTTACAAAAAAATATATTAACATATTTATATCAAATTTGTGTTTAAACAATTTTTGAAAATTTTAATTCTTAAAAATTTTTATCTTTTAAAAAATCCAATTAAAAAATTAAAAATTAATGTCAAGGGGTGATGCTTATCTGATTAATTACACAAAAAAGAATGTTCTTATTATATCATTTATTTTAACACTATGTATTTTTTGTATAATAGAGGTTTCATATAGTAAAGCAAAATCTATATATTTTGACTTTAAAAGCAAAAAAAACATAATAGTGGAAAAAGATAATAATGAAAAAAACAAGAAAGAATATAAAAAGACTGAAGAAATAATAAAATACAAAGATTTAGATGAAAACATATGGCAAATTGAAATACCAAAAATTAGTTTAGTAGCACCAATTAAAAATGGAACAACACAAGAAATTATGAATAAATATGTTGGACATTTTGAAAATACTGACAGATGGAATGGAAATATAGGATTAGCGGCACACAATAGGCGGATATCCAATTAATTATTTTGCTAAGTTAAAAGAATTAAAAATTGGTGATGAAATTATATATAAAACCAGTATAGGTATAAAAAGATATGTAGTAGATGTTATAACAATAATTGAAGAAACTGATTGGTCATATTTACAAAAAACAAATGAGGACAAAATAACACTAATTACTTGTGTTGAAAATGAATCAACTAAACGAAGATGCATACAAGGAATAAAAATTAAGGAGGAATAAAATTGAATAAAAAAATAGTAGTAATAATAATTTTAATAATAATAGGAATGAGTATAATTCCAATAAAAAGTAATGCAGTAGTTCCTATAGATAGTGCATATATATATGCTAATAAAAAAACAGATGGATTATTAATGTGGAATGGATTAAAAATTCATGCACATCTTGCAGTATATCAAAAAGATAGTAGAGAATATCCTGCATATTGTTTAAATAGAGATTTACCAGGAGTAGAAATAGGAGTTTCACAAACAGTAACAATTAATGAATTAGTAAATAATGTAATGGTATGGAGAGCAATAATAAATGGATATCCATATAAAACAATATCTGAGCTAGGATGTTATTCAGAAGAAGAAGCATATTTAGCAACAAAACAAGCAGTATATTGTATGTTGACAAATAGGGATGTTAATGAATATACAGCAATAGGAGAAGCAGGAGAAAGAACTTTAAATGCATTAAAACAAATAGTATCAAATGCAAGAAATTCAAATGAAGTGAAGGTTTCTTCAGAAATTTCAATAACCCAAAGAAATAGTTTATGGACAATTGATAAAAATGATAATAAATATATTTCGCAATATTTTACAATAAATGCAAATTCAAATATAGATACATATAAAATACAATTAGAGAACATAAATGTTGAAGGAATAAAAATAACAGATGAAAATAATAATGAAAAAACAGAATTTAACTTTAATGAAGAATTTAAGATATTAATACCTATAACTAATATTACACAAGATGGGAATTTTACAATTAATGTGTCAGGAAAAGTTGCGACAAAGCCAGTATTATATGGAAAGTCACAAAGTAGCTCTTTACAAGATTATGCAATAACAGGATATACATATGAAGATGGAACAGGAAGCAAAAAAATTTATTATACTAAAAATGAAACAAAAATAATAATTATAAAAAAAGCAGGTAAAACAGAAACAAAACTAGAAGGAGTGGAATTTGAATTATTAGATATTAACAAAAATGTTTTATATACAGGATTAAAAACTAATAAAGATGGACAAACTGAAATAAATAATTTATTACCAGGAATATATTATATTAAAGAGACAAGAACATTAGAAGGGTATCAACTTTATGATAAATTAATAAAAGTAGATTTAGATTTAAATGAAGCAATAACTGTAAATGTATTAAACTCTGAGGACAAGCCAAATATAGAAGTGGAGACAAAAGCAAGCGAAATAACAGTAGAAGAAAAAGAAGAAAAAACAATAGTTAAATTGCCAAAAACAGGTATGTAATAGCATCACTCTTCCTTGACATTTTTTTACATAGGATATATAATATTTCATGTAATATTTCACAAAAAAGAAGGGAAGAGTGAAACAAATAAATGATCACACAAGTGATAGTATTAGCTATATTAATATCAGTTAATGCATTTTTTGCAGCTACAGAAATAGCATTTATATCAATAAATGACGCAAAAATTGAAAAACAAGCAAAAGAAGGAAATAAAAAAGCAAAACAAATTAGAAAAATGTTAAAAGAACCTAGTAAATTTTTAGCCACTATACAAATAGGAATAACACTTGCTGGATTTTTATCAAGTGCATTTGCAGCAGATGCATTTGCAGATGATTTAGCACCAGTTTTACAAAATTTAATACCATTAGGGTTATCAGCATGGAGAAGTATATCAATAATATTAATTACAATTATACTTTCATATTTTTCATTAGTATTTGGAGAATTAGTGCCAAAAAGACTTGCAATGCGTAATTCAGAGAAAATAGCATTTAGAACAATAAGAATAGTTAGAGCAATATCTATATTGGCAGCACCATTTGTAAAATTACTTACAGTTTCTACAAATTCAATATCAAAATTATTTGGAATAACTGGAGCAGAAGAGGAGACTGTTACAGAAGAAGAAATAAGAATGATGGTTGATGTGGGCGAAGAAAAAGGTTCAATAAAAGAAGAAGAAAAAGAACTTATAAATAATGTATTTGAGTTTAATGATAAAGTTGTGTCAGAAATAATGACACATAGAATGGATATTTATGCGATAAGTATAGATTCAAATATAGATGATATTTTAAAAGAGCTAGATGAGTACAAGTATAGTAGAATACCTGTATATGAAGAAAACATAGATAATATAGTTGGTATGTTATTTATAAAAGATTTAATTGCAAATATAAATAAAAAAGAAAAAGTGAAAATATCTAATTTATTAAGAGAGGCATATTTTGTATCAGAAAACAAATTAATAAATGAATTATTTAAAGATCTTCAAAGAAATAAACATCAATTAGCAATAGTTTTAGATGAATATGGAGGAACATCAGGATTAGTAACAATGGAAGACATATTAGAAGAATTAGTTGGTAATATATTTGATGAATATGATGATGAAGAAAAAGAATTTGAAAAGATAGATGATAATACATTTCTTATAAGTGGTGGAGTTTCTATACATGATTTAAGAAAAATATTAAATGTTGAAATACCAGAAGGGGAATATGATACATTATCTGGATATTTAATAGAATTATTAGGAAGAATCCCATCAGATGATGAAAACCCTATAATTGAAACAAAAAAGGTAACATATAAAATTGAAGAATATGAAGAAAAAAGAATAATATGGGTTAAGGCATGTAGAAACAATATAAATAAAGAAGAAATGGAAAAAAAAGAAAAAAGTGATGATTAAGTAATTTTGGCGGGCTAATATGTCCGCTAAAATAATTATATAAATGGAGAGAGGCAATATGTACAAAGAGTTTGGAATAAAAGATGAAATTATAGATTTATCGAAAGAAATAGAAAAAAGTTTAGAAAATATTTTTAAAAATATAAATAATATTTCAGAATATAATAGCCTAAAAGTGTTAATGGCATTTCAAAAATATAATTTATCTGAAATGCATTTTAATGCAACAACAGGCTATGGATATGGAGATATAGGAAGAGATACCATTGAAAAAATATATAGCGATATTTTTAAAGCAGAAGATAGTTTAGTTAGAACCCAGTTAATATCAGGAACACATGCAATTTCAACAGCTTTATTTGGAGTTCTAAGACCAGAAGATACTTTGATAAGTATTACTGGAAAGCCATATGATACATTAGATGAAGTAATAGGAATAAAAGAAAATAAAAGTTCATTAATTAGCTATGGGGTAAAATATGAACAAATAGATTTAATAAATGATGATTTTGATTATAAAAAAATTGAAGAAAGACTAAAACAAAAAAATGTTAAATTGGTTGAAATACAACGTTCAAGAGGCTATGCTTTAAGAAGTACAATTAATTTAGATAAATTAAAAAATGTAATAAAATTAATAAAAAGTATAGATAAAAATATAATTATAATGATAGATAATTGTTATTGTGAGTTTGTAGATAAAAAAGAGCCAATAGAGCTTGGGGCAGATATTGCAGTTGGTTCATTAATAAAAAATTTAGGTGGAGGAATTACACCAAATGGAGCATATATTGTAGGAAAAAAAGATTTAGTGCAATTAGCAAGCGAAAGATTAACAGCACCAGGGTTAGGAAAAGAAGTGGGAGCAAGTTTAGGTATTAATAAGCAAATATTACAAGGCTTATTTTTAGCACCACAAGTTGTTTCAAACGCTATAAAAACTGCGGTATTTGCAAGTAAAATGTTAGAAGAATTAGGATATAAAGTAGAACCAAAATATAATGATAAAAGAGCGGATATTGTTCAAACAATTGAATTTGGAAACGAAGAAAATTTAATACAATTTTGTCAGGGAATACAAGCAGGGTCACCAGTTGATTCGGCTTCTCTTCCTATGCCATGGGATATGCCAGGATATACTAACAAAGTTATAATGGCAGCAGGGGCATTTACACAAGGTTCATCAATTGAACTTTCTTGTGATGGACCAATAAGACCACCATATATTGCATTTATGCAAGGAGGTCTTACATATGAATATGGAAAATTACGGAGTTTTGAAGGCAATATCCATGATAAATAAAAAATAAAAGGAAGAAATATTAATAATGAATGTTATTGTAATTGGAGGCGGACCAGCAGGGATGATAGCTGGAATATCTGCTGCACAAAAAGGAAATAAAGTAACTATAATTGAAAAGATGAATTCCTGTGGTAAAAAATTGTTAATTACAGGTAAAGGAAGATGTAATATTACTAATAGTGCAAATATAAATGAATTTATTGAAAACACTACTCATAATGGAAAATTTCTTTATGGTGCATTTAATAATTTTGATAATAGAAATATTGTAAAGCTACTAGAAGAGCAGGGAGTAAAAACAAAAACTGAAAGAGGGGGAAGAATTTTTCCTGTTTCAGATAAATCACAAGATGTATTAAACGCTTTAATAAATATTTTAAAAAAATTAAATGTTAAGATATTAACAAATACAACTGTAAAAAAAATAATAGAAAAGCAAAATGTTGTAACAGGGGTAGAATTAAATAATGGAATATTAAAAGCAGATAAAGTAATATTAGCAACAGGTGGAAAAAGTTATCCTATTACAGGCTCTACAGGGGATGGATATAAAATTTCTAAAGAATTGGGGCATACAATAATAGATATAAAACCATCATTAGTACCATTAGTATCAAATGACAGTATTTGTAAGAGGCTACAGGGGCTATCATTAAAAAACATATCCATACAGTTAAAAAACGAGAATAAATTAATATATAAGGATTTTGGCGAAATGTTATTTACACATTTTGGAGTATCTGGACCAGTAATTTTAAGTGCTTCAGCGTATCTTGTTAAATACAATAATATAGAAGAATTATTTAACAAAAGACAGATAAAACTAGAAATAGATTTAAAGCCAGCACTAACCGAAGAAAAGTTAAACACAAGAATTATTAGAGATTTTGAGCAAGAAAAAAATAAAGAATATAAAAATGGTTTAAACAAGTTGCTTCCACAAAAATTAATACCAGTTATAATAGATAAAACCCAAATAAATCCATATAAAAAAATAAATGAAATAACAAAAGAAGAAAGGCAAAGATTAGTGAAAGAAATTAAAAATTTAAAAATTGATATAACTGCAACAAGACCAATAGAAGAAGCAATAATAACATCAGGAGGAATAAATATAAAAGAAATAAATCCAAAAACAATGGAGTCTAAGATTATAAAAGGATTATATTTTGCAGGAGAAATAATTGATGTAGATTGTTTGACAGGAGGCTATAATTTGCAAGTAGCATGGTCTACACGGATACACTGCAGGGCTAAATCAATAATAAAGGAAATAGAAAATGGAAGAATTTAAAACAATTAACAAAAACGAAAAAGCACAAATAATAGAGAAAAAGTCAAAATTTATAGCACATATATTTTATATAGAAACAATTGAAAGAGCAGAGGAATATATAAAAAATGTAAAAAAAGAATATTATGATGCAAAACATAATGTATTTGCTTATGTAATAGAAACTGGCAATCGGAGGAATTGCAGTAAAATATAATGATGATCGGTGAGCCTTCAGGGACAGCAGGAGCTCCAATATTAAAGATAATTTTAGAGAAAAATTTATCAAATGTTTTGGTTGTGGTAACAAGATATTTTGGAGGTGTTCTTTTAGGTACAGGAGGATTAGTTAGAGCATATTCTGATGTAACAATAAAAGCATTAGAAAAAACAGAGTATATAAATAAAATTATGGGTTATGAGATAAAAATATATGTAGAATACGACAAATATGAACAATTAAAATATTATGTAAGTAAAAGTAATATAAAAATTTTAAACACACAATATTTAGAAAACATAGAAATTATTGTTGAGATGTCAGAAGAAAAGCTAACAGAATTTACAAATATTAACAATAAAAACTCTTTTGAAATTATAAAATATGATATTTTAAAAGAAAAATACATTGAAATCTGAGCACTTTTGGAAAAAATTAGAAAAATTTTCCAAAAAACTATTGCATTATTTATAAAATCATATTATAATTCAAAATGTAAAAAATTTACAAATATATTTTTAGGGGGTATAATTTTGAAAGAGAAAGTTACAGTTTTAATTGCAGATGATAATCCAGATTTTGCAATGACATTAGTTAGTTATTTAGAAAAAGAAGAGGATATGGAGGTAATTGGTATAGCCAAAGATGGCAAAGAAGCGTGTGATATGATAGTAAACATAGAACCAGATGTGGTTTTACTAGATGTTATAATGCCATATTTAGATGGACTGGGAGTCCTTGAAAGAATATCAACAGCTAAAATGAAAAAGAAACCAATTTGCATAATGCTTTCAGCAGTTGGACAAACAAAAATTACACAACAAGCAATTAACCTAGGAGCAGAATATTATGTAGTTAAACCATTTGATATAGAGCTACTAATCAAAAGAATAAGGGACATAAAATATTATCAACCAGCACCTTCACAAAATATTTTTATAAATAGGGAAATCAAAGCACCATATATTGAAATTCCAAAAGAAGGTAGAAGTGATGAAGACAGCCTAGAAGCATTAGTTACTAATGTAATTCATGAGTTAGGAGTACCAGCACATATAAAAGGATATCAATATTTAAGAGAAGCAATTATGATGGTAATAAATAATATAGATATAATAAATCAAATTACAAAACAATTATATCCAGAAATTGCAATAAAATTTAAAACAACTCCTTCAAGAGTAGAAAGAGCAATTCGCCATGCAATAGAAGTAGCATGGTCAAGAGGAGAACAAGTGGCAGTAGAAAGAATATTTGGATATACAATCTCAGCTAGCAAAGGAAAGCCAACAAACAGCGAATTTATAGCAATGATAGCAGACAAGCTAAGGCTAGAACTAAAAACAGCATAAAATTAAGGAGTCGACCTAGGTGTCGGCTCTTTTTCGCTCTTTCTACTTTAATCATTAAACACCATTATCTAGCAACACGTTTTACTCAAATTCTTTTAAAAATTTTGAATAAAAAAATTTAATAAAGTTTTATAATAGCATTAAGTTTATTATCTTCTGAATTTTTAATAGTAACAATATGTTCATTTTTTGGGGTATCAGCATAAAAAAGAGAAATAGTATCTCCAAGTTTTGCTTCATGTTTATACATAATTTCTACATTTGAAAATTTGCAATTTTCAAAAACTTCAAAAGGTAATGCTTCATAAGCATAATCTAAATAATATAAATTATTTACATGATGATTTGTATCAATATCTCTTCTTTGTATTAAATAATTCATAATAAATCTTGAGTTTTCTGGTTCTTTTAATTTTTCATTATATGAATCTTTAAAAGCATATTTATCAACACAAATATATTTTTCTTTTATATCCTGAGTAATTTTGCTAATACACTTTTTATTAACATTAAATAAAATCCACTTAGAACTAGCAATAGCTACAAGGTTATTTTTATCATCATAAACTTCAAAGTCTCTATACGAAAATAAAGGGCTTTGAGACCTTGTCCAAGTACGAGCAATAAGAGATGTGTTGGTTTTTGGACGAAAAAACATTTGCAATTTCCAATTTAAAATAAGCCAAGCAAGTCCAGTTTTTGGAGTATCATTTACACCATAGCCTAATAGTCCACAATGAATTCCTGCAATTTCTTGCATTAATCTTAACATTCCTTTGTTTGTTATTTGATTATTTTCATCAACATCAGAAAAATTTACTGTAAAATTATGAGAATAAATATCAAGTTTCATAAAAACCCCCATTCTAGTAATAATGTTCCACATTATTTAGTTATTGTTTTGTTAATTTTTTTAATATATCATATTTTGGAAAAAAATTCAAATAACAAAAGTTAATAATTTGCATATTGTATAATAGGTAATTTTTTGAATTATAAAGAATATTATAGAAAAAATTAACACATGGTAAAAATAAAATGTAGAAAGAATAATTATTAAATAAAAAAGGCAAAATAAATATGGTGATTAATGTGAATGTATCTTGGTTAAAATCTTCAAAAGATAATAAGAGTTTTAATATTTTTAAGGGATTTGGAATGGATGTTTTTGAAATAGATGATTTAGAAAAAACAGACGAAAAAATAAAAGAGCTAATAAATAGAAATTATAGCACTATAGTACTTTCAAATGAATTAGCAGGGTTTTCTGAAGATATTATAAAAAAATATAATAAACTTAAAAGTATAAATATAATTATAGCACCAAGTAAAAAAGAATAAATAAAATACTTGAACATAAAATTAATATATATGTAAATAAGGAGTAGAGATATGGCCTTTAAAGAAGAAATATATAATAATTTTGTTCAAGATTTTAGTATTATATTAAGACAAAAAATAATTGATTTAGAAATATCAAACTTAATATTTTTATGTATTGGTACAGACAGAATAATAGGGGATAGCTTTGGGCCACTAGTAGGCTACAAGTTAAAGTATTTATTTAGAAAAGAAAAAAACATCAAAGTAATAGGACATTTAGAAAATACAGTATCTTCATACAATATAATAAAAGTAATAGATTATATAAATAATAAATATAAAAACTATTTTTTAATAGCAATAGATGCAGCATTATCAAACAAAACAGAGCTTGGTAAAATTATAGTTTCAAAAAATGCACTTAATGTAGGAAGCGGATTTAATAAAAACAAGCTATATGTAGGCAATATGAGTATAAAGGGTATAGTATCAAAAGATTTAAAAAATGCGAAACATAATTTTAAGATATTACAAAATACACCACTTAATTTAATAATGACAATGGCAGATTGTGTAGCACAAGGAATATGTGATGTAATAAATGTATAAACCTAAAAAAATTGGAAAAAATTAATATATGAGAATTTTTTAGGAGGATATGAATGGATACTCAAAGCATGAAAAATATGATTGTACTTAAAGATTTGCCATCTAATATAGTAGAAGAAGCAATTGTAATATTAAAACCAAATATTAAATTAAAAAATGAAGATTTAGCTGAAAATAAAATAGTTAATAAAAAAAGTGAGAATAAAAAAATAAATAATGATAAAAAATATATAATAAACGAAGCTGAAATGATAATAAGTACGTATATATCCAAAATTGAAAAAGAGAAAAAAAGTGTTTATAAAGCAAATAAAAAAATAGAAACTAAATATAAAAGATTAAAAATAGTATCAGTAATTTTAGGAGTATTATTTTTGGTTAGTTATATAATTAAATAATATAACGTAAAAGTTCTAAACATTTCTTTTTTTGAATATACATTAAAAAAGTATATTACAAAGGAAGAGGTGTTTTTTATTGGAAAGAACCTTAACCCCTGATGAAAAAATAAAAAGGGCAGAAGAAATATATTATAAAAAAAAGATACAAGCTACAAATAAAAAAGTTGCAAGAGTAAATGTATCAGAAAAAAAAGAATATAATTTGTTAAAAAAAATGTTTTTACAAATTACAATTTGTATTTTAATATATTTAATTTTTTACATGATTCAAAATACAAAATATATATTTTCAGAAAGTGTAATAAAAAAAACAAATGAAATATTATCATATGATATAAATATTTCAAATTTATATAATAATACAAAGGAGTATATAAATTCAATTATAAAGCCTAAACACAACTTAAACAAAGAAGAAACAAATGATGTAATAGAAGAACAATTTATTACTCAACAAAACGAAGATATAGAACAAAATGAAAATAATATAGGTGGAGAAAATATTGAAATAGATGAAGAAGAGCCTATAAGCCTTACACAAATGGAGCAAGATGCTAAAAGTATAATAGAAACTAATACATTAATAATTCCATTACAAGGAACAATAACTTCAAGGTATGGTCCAAGAAATCCAACAACAGAAACTGTACCTAAATATCATACAGGTATTGATATAGCAGCAAATGAAGGAACAGCTTTTATTGCTTCAATGTCAGGAATAGTAGAAACAGTATCATCTGTTGGAGATTATGGAAATCATATAAAAATTGCAAACGGAGATGTAATTACACTATATGCACATTGTAAAACAATATATGTAAAACAAGGAGATAAAGTTACACAAGGGCAACAAATAGGAGAAGTAGGTGCTACAGGAAATGTAACAGGAGCACATTTGCATTTTGAAATTAGAAAACAAGATAGATATGTTGATCCAGACTTAATATTAAAATTTGAATAAGATTTATAAATAAAGAAAGAAGTGATGTAAAATGCAAATAAAAGTAAATCTACAAATTTTTTTATTTATAATAATATTTATATTAACACATCAAATTGAAATATATGTACTAATAATGATATTTGCTTTTATACACGAATTAGGGCATATGATGGCAGGATTATTACTAAAATTGAAACCTAAATGTTTAAGCATAATGCCTTTAGGGATAAGTATTACATTTGAGATATATGGATATAAAAAATTAATACAAATACAAAAAATTATAATTGCTATAGCGGGACCATTAACAAATGTTTTAATAGCAATTATAGCTTTATTTTTAAATATTAATATACAATTAAAAGAAATAATAATATATTCTAATATTTTAATAGCAATTTTTAATATGATACCTTTATATCCTTTAGATGGAGGGCGAATTTTAAAACAAATAATAAGAATTTATTATTCACAAATAAAAACAGATGAAATTATAAATAAAATTTCTAATGTTATAATAATTGTATTAACAGTTATATCTAGTATAGCAATTTTATATTTTAAAAATATAGCAATATTATTTATATTATTATATTTATGGATTATGGTAATAAGAGAAAATAAAAAATATATTCTTAAAAAAAAAGTTTATAATATACTACAAAAAGGTATTAAATGTATTGACATTTAAAGAATTAAATGTCAAAATAAGAGTATAGTTAAGCGGAGGAAACAAATGATAAAAGAAAAAATAAAACAAAAAAAAGGTATTACATTAATATCAGTAATAGTATCAATTATTTTATTACTTATATTATCAACAATTGTAATTTATAGTTCCAGATCATCAAATAATGTAAGTCCATATAATAATATGAAGGCAGATATAAATTTACTTGAAGACAAAATACTGATTTATTATAACAAATATAATGAGATTCCAACAACAAGAAGGACAATACAAATAAATAATGCAATAACGTATTCTGAAATAGACTTATCTAAATTAGAAAATATAACATTAAGATATGGACAAGAATATGGAGGGGTAGATACATTACTTATAGACACATCAGATGTTTATGTTGTAAATGGTAATTTAGAAGTATATTACCTAAAAGGTGCTGAATTAGATAATGTAAAATATTATGAAAACTAAGTAAAAGGGGAACTTTCTATAGAAGAGAGAAAAGTATCTATTAGTAGAACAGAATCTGAAAGATAATCCGAAGAAATAGAAAAATAATTATAAATAAAGATACAAGGTTTATATAAGCCTTGTATTTTTTTGCAAAAAAATTAAAAAATTTTCAAAAAACTATTGCATTTTAATTATTTATAATATAAAATATGGTCAAAGTGGAACGAAGTGGAGGAAAGTGGTTTTAAACTTTCTAAAAGAAAAAAGAGGTGAACCATTTGTTAATAGGCGAATATGAGCATACAATAGATACAAAAGGAAGACTTATTATGCCAGCAAAGCTAAAAGATGATATAGGAGAAAAATTTGTTATAACACAAGGCTTAGATGGTTGTTTGTTTGCATATTCACGGGAACGAATGGAAAAACTTTGAAGAAAAATTAAGAACATTTCCACTTACAAATAAAGATGCAAGAGCATTAAAAAGATTTTTTCTAGCAAGAGCAACTGAATGTGAAATAGATAAACAAGGAAGATTTTTAATAAGCAGTAATTTACGAGAATTTGCAGGACTAGAAAAAGAAGTTATTATTATTGGAGTATTAGACAAAATAGAAATTTGGAGCAAAGATAAATGGCTTGCATATAGCCAGCAAGAAAATTTAGAAGCAGATGAAATTGCCCAAAGAATGGAAGGTTTAGGTATATAACTTGAAAAAGTTTATATAGAATACAAAAGATGTAAATTAAGGTACAAAAGATAATCTTGAAAAGATACAAAAGAAAAATAAAATTTATATTTTACAAAAGACAAAAGTAGCAATATAAGTCACAAAAGTAAAGTGCTACAAAAGAAAAAAGTGATTATAATTTACAAAGGTAAAATTATATATTTACAAAAGACAAAACATACAAAAGAAATAAAACAGCTAAAAATGGGTTGTAGAAAAAATTACAAAAGAAAAAATAGGCGGGTAATTCCCGCCTAACAAAAAACAAAAGAAAAATAATAAAACAAACATGGAATGACAGTTGGTAATGGTTTCTACCAACTGTTTGTAATATGTTATAAGGTTAAAGATTAGAGGTAAAAATGATAGAGAAAAGCTTTAATCATATTCCTGTTATGCTAAATAAATGTATTGAAAATTTAAATATAAAGCCAAACGGTATATATGTAGATGGTACAATGCGGAGGAGCTGGACATAGTTATCAAATTGCAAAAAAGTTGTCTAGTAAGGGAAAATTAATAGGAATAGATAGAGATTTGCAAGCTTTAGAGGCTGCTAAAAATAAATTAAAGGAATTTAAAAACATAATTTATATTCATGATAATCATAAAAACATAAAAGAAGTATTAGAAAAATTAAAAATAGATAAAGTAGATGGAATTTTATTAGATTTAGGAGTTTCATCATATCAAATAGACGAAAAATCAAGGGGATTTACATATATGCAAGAGGGACCTTTAGACATGAGAATGGATAGTACTGAACAGTTAACAGCACAATATATAGTTAATAATTATAAAGAAGAAGATTTAGCAAAAATTATATATGAATATGGTGAAGAAAAATTTTCTAGAAAGATTGCAAAAAATATATGTGAATATAGAAAAAACAGCAAAATACAAACAACAAGTCAGCTAGTACAAATAATAGAAAATAGTATACCAAAAGCATATAGTGTAAAACAAGGGCATCCAGCCAAAAGAACATTTCAAGCTATAAGAATAGAAGTAAATAATGAAATAAAACCATTATATAATACAGTTATAAATTGTATAAACAGCTTAAAAAGTGATGGGAGATTATGTATAATAACATTTCATTCATTAGAAGATAGGGCTGTAAAGAATGCTTATATTGATGCAGTAGGAAAATGCACATGCCCACCAGATTTGCCATATTGTATTTGTAATAAAAAGAGTCTTCGGAAAAATAATAAGTAAAAAGCCAATATTACCAACAATTGAAGAAATAAATAAAAATGCAAGAAGTAAAAGTTCAAAATTACGAGTGTTTGAAAGAATTTGATTTAAACAAAGGAGGTGTATATAATGCCAAGAAATTTTAGTAAATATCAATATGAAACAAGCCCAAGAAAACTTGAGCCAGAATATACGCCTGTAAAAAATCCATATAAAACTAAAAAAACAAC
This sequence comes from Clostridia bacterium, assembly GCA_030539215.1. Classification (GTDB taxonomy): domain Bacteria; phylum Bacillota; class Clostridia; order TANB77; family CAG-508; genus CAG-452. The sequence goes on along the minus strand of JAUNSM010000005.1, from coordinate 10,647 downwards.
TACAAAAAAAACAAGTAAAAAAGTTGCAAAAGAAATAAAAAAGAAAAAGAGAAAAATAATTAAATATTTAATAATAGGATTTGTTATTCTTTTTGGAATTAGTTATAGAAATTCACAAATAGATGAAAATTTTGCAAAAGTAAAAAGTTTAAAAGAAGAATTAGCAGAAGTAGAAAAACAAAATGCACAATTACAAGTTTCAATAGAAAACGGATTAAATTTAAGCAATTTAGAGCAAGAGGCTAAACAGCAATTAGGAATGCAAAAATTAAACTCTAAACAAACAGTATATATAACATTACCAAAAAATGATTATATTGAACCAGCAACTGAAGAGGTAATTATAGAAGAAGAAACAGGAATTAAAAGTATAATAAATAAAATTATAACTATATTCAAGTAGTATAAAAAATAGTTCTTAATTATACAAGGCATAATAAATACAAGTTAGAATATATTTAAATAAAGTAAGTTAAATAAAATACTTACTTTATTTTTTTAAGAGAGGTATTTATGAAGTCTACAAATATCAGCAGAAAAAAAAGATTAAGAAATATATTATTTGTAAGTTTTAGCATTTGTACATTGCTAATAATAAGAATTGGCTTTGTACAATTTGTACAAGGTTCAGAATTACAATCTATGGCATATGTGCAACAAACTTTAAATAGAAAAATAAATCCTAAAAGGGGAACAATATATGATAGTACAGGAAAGAATGTATTGTCAGTAAGTGCTAGTGTTGAAACAATTTCAATAAATCCAGGAAATATAAAAAAAGAAGATAAAGAAAAAGTTGCAAAAGCAATGTCAGAGATATTTAGTTTAGATTATGAAACAGTATTAAAAAAGGTAAACAAAAACAGTTCTATTGAAACTATTGTAAAAAAAGTAGAAAAAGAGCAAACAGATAAATTAAGAGTGTGGATGGATGAAAACAATATAATTAGTGGTATAAATATAGATGAAGATACAAAAAGGTATTATCCATATGCTAATTTAGCATCAAATGTAATTGGATTTACGGGGAGTGATAACCAAGGATTAGAGGGAATTGAAAGCAAATATGATGATATATTAAAAGGTGAGACAGGAAAAATATTAAAATTAACAGATGCAACAGGTACAGATTTAGGTAATGAAGGTGAAGATTATATTGTAGCAATAGATGGGGATGATATAATATTATCAATAGATATGACAGTACAATCTATTGCTGAAAAATATCTTGAACAAGCTTGTATAGATAATGAATGCACAGATGGAGGCAATATTATAATTGCAAATCCTAAAACAGGTGACATTTTAGCATTAGCTAATTATCCTGGATATGACTTAAATAATCCATATAAAATAAATAAACAAGATTTAGAATATGTGTGGGATACTTTATCTTCTGGGGATAAATCACAAGCTTTACAACAAATGTGGAGAAATAAAGCAATATCAGATACATATGAACCAGGTTCAACATTTAAAGTAGTTACATCATCAGCAGCATTAGAAGAAGGGATAACAGATACAGATAATAGTGGAGAGTTTTGTTGTACAGGTTCAATTAATATTGCAGGAACAAGAATAAAATGTTGGAGACATTATAGACCGCACGGTTCTGAAAGCTTAAGGCAGGCATTAATGAACTCATGTAATCCAGTATTTATAGGGCTTCGGACAAAAAGTTGGAATAGAAAGATATTATGATTATTTAGAAAAATTTGGGTTGCTTTCAAAAACAGGAATTGATTTGCCAGGAGAAGCTGGAAGTATATTTTTAAAAGAAGAAAAAGTAGGACCAGTAGAACTTGCAACAATATCATTTGGCCAAAGGTTTGAAATAACACCAATGCAAATGTTAACAGTAGTATCAACAATAGCTAATAATGGTAAAAAATTCACTCCAAGAATTGTAAAAGCAACAATTGATAGTAAAACAGGAGAAAAAAAAGATATAGAAATTAAACAAGGTGAGCAGGTAATATCTGAAACAACGGCAAAAAAAGTTCTTAGTATGATGGAGTCAGTTGTATCAGAAGGAACTGGAAGAAATGCTGGGGTTAAAGGGTATTCAATAGGAGGAAAAACAGGAACATCAGAAGATGGAGTAAACACTAATAAATATGTTACATCATTTGTGGGAGTAGCAGATATATCTGACCCAGAAGTAGTAATAATAATCATATTATATAATCCAATAGGAGAAGGAGGACACCAAGGAGGTGCGGTTGCTGCACCTATTGCTGCACAAGTGTTGCGGAGAGGTGCTTCCATATTTAGAAATTAGGAAACAAGAGATGCCAGAAGAAATAACAGAAAATGTGGAAATGCCAAATGTAATAGGAATGGATATACAAGAAGCAAAAAAAATTTTAAAAGAATTGGGATTAGAAATAGAGATAAATGGGGAAGGAGAAATAGTAACACAGCAATTACCTAAAAAAGGAATTCAAGTAAATACACATACAAAAGTGATAATATATACAAATTAAAAAAAATAGCAATTGGACTATACAAAATATAAAATTAATTATATAATGTACTAGAGGTTAGAAGTTAGAGGTTAGAAAGTGTAAAAAAAACGAATGTAGGGCGTCGCCGCCCTCGGCGACCCAAGCTTCGAAGAAATTACTGAACAATATTATATAGAGGGGGAGAGTTATGAATTTAAAATCTATATTAAATGGAATTGATAATATAAAAGCGAAAGGTAATATTGAATTAGATGTATTATCAATAGCAGATGATTCAAGAAAAGTGGAAAAAGGTGGTATGTTTGTTGCAATAAAGGGATTTGAAACAGATGGACATAAATATATAAAGCAAGCAATAGAAAATGGTGCAAAAGTTATTGTAATTGAGGAAGGAGCATCTATTAAAAAAAGCGATATCATTAATGATATAACAATTGTATTAGTACCTGATACAAGAATAGCTCTTGCAAAAATTGCATGTAACTTTTATAACAACCCATCATCTAAAATGAAATTAATAGGAGTAACAGGAACAAAAGGAAAAACTACTACAACATTTATGATAAAGGCAATTTTAGAAAGACATGGTTTAAAAGTAGGTTTAATTGGAACAGTTGCAAATTATATAGGAAATAAAAATTTAGGAGAAAGTACAAGAACTACACCAGAAAGTTTAGAATTACAACAACTATTTTTTAATATGGTAAAGGAAAAAGTAGATGTAGTTGTAATGGAGGTCTCTTCACAAAGTTTAAAATTACATAGAGTAGATGGTTGCAATTTTGATATAGGAATTTTTACTAATTTTTCGGAAGATCATATAAGTGAAAAAGAACATCCAAACATGGAGGATTATTTTAATTCAAAATTAAGACTTTTTGAAATGTGTAAAACAGGTTTTATAAATGCAGATGATTTTTATGTTACAAAAGTAAAAAAGATAGTAAAAAATTGTGATATAAAAACATATGGAATTGACAATAGTGCTGATTTGCTAGCAAAAGATATAACAATTACGAATTCAAGTGTGGATTTTAAAGTAAAAATAAATACAAGAAATGAAAGAATAAAAACAGGAATACCAGGTAGATTTAGTGTGTATAATTCATTAGCAGCAATTAATATAGCTATAAAATTTGGTATAACAGCAGATGAAATAAAAGAGGCTTTATTAGAAGTAAGAGTACCAGGAAGAAGTGAACTTGTTTCTAACAAGAAAGAATTAACAATTATGATAGATTATGCACATTCACCAGAAAGCCTTCAAAACATACTTTCAGCAGTAAAAAGTTATACAAAAGGAAAAGTAATATCAGTATTTGGTTGTGGAGGAGATAGAGATTCAGGGAAAAGACCTATAATGGGTCAAATATCTGGAAATAAAGCAGATTTTACAATTATAACTTCAGATAATCCAAGAACAGAAAAGCCAGAAGAAATAGTTACTCAAATAGAAGAAGGAATCAAAAAAACAAAAGGAAAATATATTACCATAGTTGACAGAATAGAGGCTATAAAGTATGCTATTAATATGGCGAACAAAAATGATATAATTGTTTTAGCGGGAAAAGGGCATGAAACATATCAAGAGATAAATGGGAAAAAATATCCTTTTGATGAAAGAATAATAATAAAAGAAATAATAAATTAATATAAAGACAAGATGAAAATTTAAAATAAAATTAGTTTTAACAAATTTTAGAAGGGGGAGAATAAAAACTTGTATTTTCAAACAAGAATACTGTTTGTATCATTTATAGCTACAGTAATTATATCAATATTTATAATACCAATATTAAGAAGATTAAAAGTTGGTCAAATAGAAAGAGATGATGGACCAGAATCTCATTTTAAAAAACAAGGAACACCTACAATGGGTGGTATAATAATTGCACTTCGGTATTATTATAGGAACAATTGGAGGGTACATATATTATTTTCCAAAAGAGCCAGAAACTGCAAAAAAAATTTTACCACTATTATTGATTACAATAGGATTTGGAGTAATAGGGTTTATAGATGATTTTAAAAAACTTGTGTTAAAGGATACAAAAGGATTAAAACCAGCATATAAAATGCTTGGATTATTAATTATTTCTGTGTCTTACACATTATATTTAACAAAGGGTATACATTTAGGAACAGAAACATTTATACCTTTTGTTAAAAATTATGTTATATTGCCAATGAGCATATATGTACCATTTGTTATATTTGTAATGCTTTCAACAACAAATGCAGTCAATTTAACAGATGGAATTGATCGGACTTAGTACATCAATAGCTGCAATTATAAGTACATGCTTAACTGTTATTGCGATTATATTAGATATAAAAGAGATAATAGTATTTGGTAGTATAATAGTAGGTGCATGTTTAGGATTTTTAATATTTAATTTAAATACTGCTAAAGTATTTATGGGAGATACTGGTTCATTACTTCTACGGTGGAGTAATATCTGCTATTGCATTATACATAAAAATGCCTTTACTTTTGTTATTAATTGCAGCAATACCAGTTTTAGAGACATTATCAGTTTTATTACAAGTAATATATTTTAAAAAAACAGGAGGAAGAAGACTATTAAAAATGGCACCATTACATCATCATTTTGAGTTATCAGGCTGGAAAGAAAACAAAGTTGTATCAGTATTTTGCATAATTACATTAATGTTTTGTATTATTGCATTATTTGCTATATAAAAGGAGGATAGTATGGCTAAAAGAAAAGCACAGGTTAAAAATATAAACAACTCATTTGACTTTTTATTATTTATAACAGTTTTATTGTTGTTAGCACTTGGTATAACAATGGTATTATCAGCAAGCTCTCCAACATCACTTGCTATAACAGGAAGTAGTTATACATATGTTTTAAAACAACTTTTAAGTGCAGCTATAGGAATTATTGCAATGCTCATATTATCCAAGATAGATTATAAAATATATTCTAAATTTTACAAAATAGCATATATAGCTGCTATACTAGTACTATTATTAGTATTAGTACCAGGACTTGGGAGAACAGTAAATGGAGCAAGACGTTGGATTAACGTACCTATAGTATCTTCATTTCAGCCATCAGAACTTACAAAAATAGGATTAATAGTATTTTATGCATTTTATCTTACCAAACACAAAGATGAATTAAAAAGTATAGGAAAAGGATTTATAAAGCCATTATTAATATTAGCACCAGTAATATTAGTTTTATTAATAATACAATCGCATTTTAGTGCATCAGTTATAATAATATTAGTAATTTCTACAATGATGTTGGTTGCAGGAAGCAGATTAGGGCATTTTTTAACATTTGGGGCAGTAGGAGGAGGAGCTGGAATTGGGCTTATGTATATTCTTGCAAAACAATTTAATATTGGAATATTCAGATTAAAAAGAATAACAGCATTTTTAAATCCTTGGTCAGATGCACAAGATTCGGGATGGCAAATAATACAAAGTCTGTATGCAATTGGGTCAGGTGGACTTTTTGGAGTAGGTCTTCGGAGACAGCAAACAAAAATATTTATACATATCAGAGCCACACAATGATTTCATATTTGCAGTATTAGCAGAAGAACTAGGCTTTATAGGCTGTGCAATAGTAATATTTTTATTTGCGATATTTATATGGAGAGGAATTATAATTGCAATGAAAGCACCAGATATGTTTGGAAGCCTTTTAGCAACTGGAATAACAGCAATTATAGGACTTCAAGCAATTATAAATATAGCAGTTGTTACATCATCAATGCCAGTAACAGGAATGGCACTTCCATTTTTTAGTTATGGAGGCACTTCACTTATTATACTATTATGTTCAGTAGGAGTATTGCTGAATATTTCTAGACAATCGAATAAAGTTTGATGTTATTTTACGTCCCCTTTGGGACATCAAGGAGGCTAAAAAATGAAAGTAATTATTGCAGCAGCACAGACTGGTGGTCACATTAACCCAGGAATTGCGATTGCAAATAAGATTAAAAAAGAAAATAAAGATGCAAGGATAGTTTTTATTGGAACTGTTAGGGGATTAGAAAATGATTTGGTTCCAAGAGCTGGTTTTGATTTAAAAACAATTGAAGCATATGGTATAAATAGAAAAATTAGTATTAGTAATATTAAAAATATATTTAAAACATTAAAGGGTTTTGCAGAAGCAAAGCAAATAATGAAAGACTTTAAACCAGATATTGTTATTGGTACAGGTGGTTTTATATGTGGACCAGCAATTATTGCTGCTAGAAAATATAAAATACCAACAATACTGCATGAGAGTAATGCTTTTCCAGGTATTGCAACAAAATTGCTATCTAAAAAGGTTGATACAATTTTAGTTGGATTTAAAGATGCGATAAAAAGGCTTCCTAAAGCTAAAAATATTGTACTTACTGGTACTCCTACTAAAATTAAAAAAATAAATTTATCACAAGTACAAAAAGAAGATATAATAAAAGAATTAGGATTAAATTTAAATTTACCTATAGTTTTGGCTTTTGGAGGAAGTCAAGGGTCACAATCAATTAATTCTACTTTAATAGAAATTATAAAATGTAAAGAGAATATTAATTATCAAATAATATGGGCACCAGGACAAAAACAATATGAGATTATAAGGGAAAAATTACAAAAAGAAAATATAGATATTAATAATATAGAAAATGTAAAAATCATGCCATATATATATAATATGGAAGAATTGATGAATTTGTCAGATATAATTATTTCGAGAAGCGGAGCAATGACAATAACAGAAGTTGCAATTACGGGAAAACCAGCTATTTTTATACCTTTTCCATTTGCAACAGAGAATCATCAGGAGTATAATGCAAAGGTATTAAGAAATATAGGTGCAGCGAAAATTATTTTAGATAAAGATTTAAATAAACAAATATTAATAAAAACATTAAATGAAATAACAAAGGATAAAAGTGAATTAATAAAAATGGGACAAAATGCAAATAAAATTGCTATAGAAAATGTTGAAGATAAAATATATAAGGAAATAATGAAATTTTATAAAAATGGAGATAAGAAATGAATTTAGAAAAATTACAAAAAGAAATCAAATATAAATTTAAAAATATAAATTTGCTAAAAACAGCATTAACACATACTTCGTATGCAAATGATAATAAAATTGAAAGCAATGAAAAACTAGAATTTTTGGGAGACAGCATTTTAGAATTTGTAACAAGTAATTATTTGTATTGCAAATATAAAAATTTAAAAGAAGGAGAAATGACTAAAGTTAGGGCAACAGTAGTGTGTGAAGAAAGTTTGTATAAAATAGCTACAATGCATAATTTTAGTGACTTTCTGTATTTAGGTAAAAGCGAGATACATGCAAATGGCAACAAAAAGCCAGCAATACTTGCAGATAGTGTGGAAGCAGTAATTGCAGCAATTTATTTAGATTCTAATTTAGAAGAAGCTGAAAACTTTATAATAAACAATTTAAAAGAACAAATAAAAACAGCAAGTAATCATGTGGGACAAAAAGATTATAAAACAGTTTTACAAGAAAAATTACAAGAAAAAGGGAGTGTAAAAATAGAGTATGTATTATTAGAAGAAAGTGGTCCAGATCATGATAAAACATTTATAATTAAGGTAAAGTGTGATGGAAAAAGTTTAGCAATTGGCAAACGGAAAAACAAAAAAATCAGCAGAAATGGAAGCAGCAAAACAAGCTCTAATTAAACGAGGAGGAGAAGTATGAAAGAAAAACAACAATATATAATACCAATATTTGTACCACATTTAGGTTGCCCAAATGATTGCACATTTTGCAATCAAAGAAGTATAAGTGGGCAAGTAAAAAAAGTTACAGAAGCAGAAGTTAAAGAAATTATAGAAGAGCACTTAAAAACATTTAAAGATGAAAATAGTTATTGTGAGATTGCATTTTTTGGAGGAAGTTTTACAGGAATTGAAAAAGAAAAACAAGAAGAATTATTAAAAGTCGCATATGAGTACATAAAAAGCAAAAAGATTCAATCAATAAGAGTATCTACAAGACCAGATTATATTGACAAAGATAACTTAAAGTTGTTAAAAAAATATGGTGTAAAAACTATAGAATTAGGTGTGCAGTCTACAAATGATTATATATTAAAAAAATGTAAAAGAGGTCATACACATCAAGATGTAATAAAAGCATCAAAATTAATAAGAAGGTACAGGTTTGAATTAGGACATCAAATGATGATAGGACTTCCAGAAAGTACAAAATTAGATGAATTAAACACAGCAAAAGATTTAGCAAAACTAAAGCCTAAAATAGTAAGACTTTACCCAGTTTTGGTAATAAAAAATACAGAATTACAAAAAGAATATGAAAGTGGAGAATATCAGCCGTTAAATTTATTACAAGCTATTGAAAGATGTAAAGAGTTATATTATTATTTTACAAAGAAAAATATTACAGTTATAAGAATGGGATTACAAAATACGGATTTAATAAGTAGTCCAAAAAATAAGCAAAGTGAGGTGTTAGCAGGACCATACCATGAGGCGTTTGGACAATTAGTAGAAGATAGCATTTGGTATGATAGCATATTAGAAAAGATTAAGAAAATTAATGTAAAGGTTAAAGAGATAGAAATTCAAGTAAATCCTGAAAATGTAAATAATATAATAGGACATAAAAAAGAAAATATAGAAAAATTAAAAGAATTATATGATTTAGATGTAAAAGTAAAGCAAAACAAATCAATAAGACCAGGAAAATTTGAAATAAATATAGTAAAAACATATACAGATTTTTTAGATGAATAAACTTATTAAAAACGCCAAATAATAAATATAGGTGTTTTGGATGAAGTTTAAAACCAAAAGAAATATTATAAAATTGAGATATTTAATAATACAAGCAGTACAAATTATTATAGGTACTGCTATTGTTGCAGTAGCGACAAGTTTGTTTTTATTACCAAATCAATTATCTGCAGGAGGTTTTTCAGGAATTGCTACAATTATATATTATTTATTTAAGATACCACTTGGGACAACGGTTTTGATTTTGAATATTCCATTATTTATAATATCATTAATAAAAAATGGTAAATATTTTTTTATTAGTGCAATATTTGGTACTATTTTGTTATCTATATTTTTAAACATATTTGAAAATTTAAAGCCATTAACAACAGATAGATTTTTAGGATGTATATATGGTGGAATTATTGCAGGAATTGGTACAGCTATTATTTTAAAAGCTAATGCATCAACTGGTCGGTACAGACCTTTTAACACAAATAATCAGAGCATTTAAACCTAATATAAAAATAAGCAATTTATTAATAGTTTTTGATACAATAATAATAGCTATAAATGTAATCTTTTTTAAAGAATTAGAAGTTGGTTTATATTCAGCAATTACTATATATATAATGGGAAAAATGTTAGATATATTTTTTGAAGGTATAGATTTTGCAAAAATAGTATATATAATATCACCTCAATATGAACGAATATCAAAACAAATTGCAATTAAAATAAAAAGGGGAGGTACTTCTTTGTATGGAAAAGGAATGTATAAACAAGAGGAAAAAAACATACTATTATGTGTAGCCTCGCGAGGAGAAGTAAGGGAAATAATGCATATTGTAAATGAAATTGATAAAAATGCTTTTGTAGTAATATCAAATGCAAGAGAAGTGTTTGGAGAAGGATTTAAAGAAACATAACACAAAAAATAAAAAAAATTTAGTATATTATCAAATTAATTAAATATATAATAATTAAAGTAATAAAATAAAGACAGGCTGTATGTTTTTAAGCCTAAAAACATACGGCCTGTCTTTAAAATTTTTTCTATCCTATTCTTTATTTTACCTTTGAGAAAAAAGGAAAAATTTTTTTCAAAAAACTATTTACAAAAACAAAATCTTCATATAAAATAAAAATAGAAAAAGCAACAAACACATTGCAAAAAAAACAAATGCAATGCAAAAACGTAGGGGCGAACTGTGTTCGCCCGAGAACATTCCATATTGTTCGTTTTGCGGGCGAACACAGTTCGCCCCTACGACCACGAAAATAAATAATTACAACAAATATATTGCAAAAAAACGTAGGGTGTCGCCGCCCTCGGCGACCCGCGACCCATAATCACAACAATTGCAAAAACCAAAGAAAAGGAGAGAAAAAATGAAAATCAATGAAACCATTGGG
>JAUNSM010000114.1 GCA_030539215.1 Clostridia bacterium | reverse complement strand
TTAGTTAAATAAAATAGTAAATGCACGTTTAACATAAGAAAAGTGCATTTACTAATAGACAAATAATACATTGTCAATGAAAGAAATGTATAAAATGAGTTGCTTCAAAGAAATACTACTTTATGCCATTTCTGTAATTGTACAATGTGATTTGATATTAAAATTGGTTAAGGCTGTTGCACAATTTGTGTAACAGCCTTAAAAGGTGTATAATATATATATGTCAATTTGTTGTTTGTTGGAAGGAGTTAAGCAAAATGGAATCTTTAGAAAATAAACATTTAACATATGAGGAAAGAAATTTTATTGAAATCGGATTAAATAAAGGGAGAAACTTTACAAATATAGCAGAAGATTTAAACAAAAATAGGACAACAGTTTCAAGGGAAGTACAGAGACATAGATTTAGGAAAAATCCAAGTAAATTTAATAATTCTGGAAATTTATGCAAGTATAGAAAAGAATGTGCAAGATATGATTGTACTAAAAAAGAAAAATGTTATGATGAAGAAGTGTGTTGCAGATTAATGGGTTCACCTTATGTGTGTAATGGTTGTGGAGAAAGAAATGGATGTAGGAAAATAAAATATTACTACTATGCAAAGTTTGCAAATGATGAATATAGTGATAGGTTAAGAAACACAAGGTATGGAATAAATTTATCAAAAGAGGAAGCCTATGAAATAGATAAATTAATAACACCGTTAATAAAAGAAAAAAATCAAAGTATAAGTCATATATATGCTAGTCATCCAGATGAAATAAAATTTTCAAGGTCGACAATGTATAAATATGTTGAATTAGGTGTATTTTCATTTAAAAATATTGATTTACCTAGAAAGGTAAGATACAAAAAGAGAAAGGAAAATGAAAGACAAAGACAAAGAAGAGAAACAGCAATTAGAAAGGGACGAACTTATGAAGATTTTAAAGAATACATAGGAAATCATCCAGGTTGTTCAATTGTAGAAATGGATACTGTTGAAGGTATTAAAGGAGGAAAAGTTTTTTTAACAATATTATTAAGACAAAGTAAATTAATGATAATTAGATTGATGGAAAAGAAAAATATGGAATGTGTAGGAAAAGAATTCAAAAAGATAAAAGAAATTTTAGGAGAAGAAATATTTAAAAATGTATTTGAGGTAATATTAACGGATAATGGATCAGAATTTTTTAACCCAATGAATATAGAGAAAAATGAAGAAACAGGGAATGTAGTAAGCTATGTATTCTATTGTGATCCAGGAGCATCATGGCAAAAAGGTGCAATAGAAAAGAACCATGAATACATAAGATATGTATTACCAAAAGGAAGTTCATTTAATGAATTAACACAGAAAAAAACAGATATACTAATGAGTAATATAAATAGCACCAGCCGAGATAGCTTAAATGGAGGGACGCCGTATGAAGCAGCAAAGTTACAATTAAATGAAAAAAATATAGAGAAATTAGGGATAAACCACATAAACCCGAATAACGTAAACTTATCACCAAATTCTCTAAATTAAATAAATTTTAAAAAAACAAACAACAAATTGACAAGTAATTTGATAACAGAACATAAAAGGCAAACGTGCATTTAATTTTAGATTTTTTAAAAATTAATGGATCTTTGCTTATTAGTTATGTCAAAAAATATACCGTTTTATTTGTTAATAAATATATTATAACATAAAAATCAAAAAAAATGAAGGACAATTGATAAAAAAACATAAAAATTTCAATAAAAACGTGCATTTAATCGTGGATAGAGGTGAAAAGAGAAAAAATGTGCATTTACTATTTGATTCAACCT
>JAUNSM010000067.1 GCA_030539215.1 Clostridia bacterium | reverse complement strand
GATATATATATTCAGCCATTTTAGGGTCCCATCTTTTTGTTTGGTGTCCAAAATGCACACCTGCTTCTAGTAATTGTTTCATTGCAACTACTGCCATATTTAATTCCTCCTTATTGTTTTTCCTCCACATAGTTTTTTAGCATTTAAGAACACTTAAATCTTTATAAGCACAATCTTAAACTTTAACTATATGTGCGTATTTTTCAACTTGTGTATTATATCAAATGTTTATAGGTTTTGTCAACAAAAACATATGTTTTTTGCTCCTATGCTGTTTCTCCTTGTTTTTGTTTTGATGTTTGGTTTTTCTTTTTTACTTTAATTCTTTTTTCAGTTTTATTTTCATTTATTATTAATTCTGGTCCTGCTTTTTTCTCTACAGTTTTTTTAGTAATTATGCATTTTTCAATTTTTGAATTTGATGGAACTTCAAACATTATATCTCTCATTATATCCTCTATTATAGAACGCAATCCTCTTGCTCCAGTATTTCTTTCTATTGCTTTTTCTACTATTGCATCTAAAGCTTCTTTTTCGAATTTTAATTCTACTCCATCTAATTCTAGTAGCTTTTTATATTGTTTTGTTAATGCATTTTTGGGCTTTGTTACTATATTTATTAATGCTTCTCTGTCTAATTCTAATAATGTTGCTATAATTGGAAGCCTTCCAACAAATTCTGGAATTAATCCAAATTTTAATAAATCTTGTGGTAATAATTCCTCAAATATTTTATATTTTTCTAATTCTTTTTTACTTTCTATCTGTGCCCCAAATCCTATTGATTTTTTTCCTACTCTGTCTTTTATTATTTTTTCTAATCCTTCAAATGCTCCACCACATATAAATAATATATTTGATGTATCTATTTGTAAAAATTCTTGATGTGGATGTTTTCTTCCTCCTTGTGGTGGCACTGATGCAATAGTTCCTTCTACTATTTTTAATAAGGCTTGTTGAACTCCTTCTCCACTTACATCTCTTGTAATAGATGGATTTTCTGATTTTCTTGTTATTTTGTCTATTTCATCTATATATATAATTCCTTTTTGTGCTTTTTGAATATCATATTCTGCTGCTTGTATTAGTTTTAATAATATATTTTCTACATCTTCACCAACATATCCTGCTTCAGTAAGTGTTGTAGCATCTGCTATTGCAAATGGTACATTTAAAATTCTTGCAAGTGTTTGTGCTAATAATGTTTTCCCACATCCAGTTGGTCCGAGTAATAATACATTGCTTTTTTGTATTTCTACATCATCTATTATTTCATCACAAGATATACGTTTGTAATGATTATATACAGCAACAGATAATGTTTTCTTTGCATCTTCTTGCCCAATTACATATTCGTCTAATATTTTTTTTATTTCCGATGGTGTTGGAATATCTTCAGATTTTATATCTTCATATCCTAGTTCATCTTCATAATGTTCGTCTTCCATAATATTATTACAAATAGATATACATTCATCACAAATATATGCATTAGGCCCGAGCCACTATCCTTTTTACCATTTCTTGTGCTTTTCCGCAAAATGAACATCTTATGTTTTGGTTGTTATTTTTATTTGCCATTATTACCTCCTTATATCTATTATTTCATCTATTAAGCCGTATTTTAATGCTTCTTCTGCTGTCATATAATGGTCTCTTTCTGTATCTTTTTCTATTTGCTCTAAACTTTGCCCAGTCTTTTCACTTAATAATTTATTTAATTTTTCTCTTGTTTTTACCATATGGTCAGCATGAATTTTAATTTCTGTTGTTTGACCAGAAAGTCCACCTGATATTAATGGTTGATGTATTAGTATTTCTGAATTTGGAGTAGCAAATCTTCTTCCTTTTGCTCCAGATGCTAAAAGTACTGACCCCATACTTGCTGCTAAACCTATACATATTGTAGAAACTGGGCATTTTATATAGTTCATTGTATCTACTATTGCCATACCGTCTGTAATAGACCCTCCTGGACTATTTATATAAAATGATATTTCTTTGTCTGGATCCTCAGATTCTAAAAATAACATTTGAGCTATTACTAAACTTGCTGTTACATGGTTTACATCTTCACTTAAAAATATAATTCTATCTTTTAGTAATCTTGAGAATATATCATATGATCTTTCTCCTCTTCCTGTTTGTTCAATTACATAAGGTACTAAACTATTTTTTATATTTTCCATTATCTTTTCCTCCTATTTATTTTTTTGTTTTAGAATTTTCAACTAGAAACTCAATTGTTTTTTCTGTTTTTAAATTTTCTGATACATATTTTACTAATTCTGGATTATCTTTTACTTCTTCTTCTTTTTTGCCATAGCTTTCTGCCATTTCTTTTATTTTATTTGAAATTTCTTCTTCTGTTACTTTAATTTCAGCGTCTTTTGCTATTGCTTCTAAAACTAATCTAGATTTAATTGCATTTTCTGCTTGTTCTTTACTTTCGTTTCTAAAATCTTCCATAGTTTTATTCATCATTTTAAGATATTGTTCTAATTTCATTCCTTGATAACTAAGTCTTGCTTCAATATCTTTTGCCATATTGTCTATTTCTATTTCTATCATTCCTGAAGGTATTTCTACTTTTGATTTATCACATACAGCTTTTATAACCTCTTCTTCTGTTTCGTATTTAGCTTTTGATTTGTTTTGCTCTTCTTGCTTTTCTTTAATACTTTTTTTCAATTCTTCTATTGTATCAAATTCACTAATATCCTTTGCTAGTTCATCATTTATTTCTGGCATTTCTTTTTTCTTTATTTCATGTAATTTAACTTTAAACATTGCATCTTTTCCTGCTAAATTTGCCGAAAAATATTCTTCTGGAAATTTTACATTTATTTCTTTTTCTTCCTCTAATTTCATTCCAATTATTTGGTCTTCAAATCCTGGTATAAATGTATTGCTTCCTATTGTAAGTTCATGATTTTCTGCTTTTCCACCTTCAAAAGCTTCTCCATCAACAAAGCCTTCAAAATCTATTATTGTAATATCTCCAGATTCTACTGGTCTATTTTCTATTGAAACTAATCTTGCATTCTTTTCTGCCATGCTGTTTAATTCTTTTTCTACATCTTCGTCAGATACATTATACTCTATTTTTTTTATTTCTATACCTTTGTATTTTCCTAATGTTACCTCTGGTTTAGTTTGAACAACTGCTGTAAATATTAAGTCTTTTCCTTTTTCAATTTGCACTAAATCTATTTCTGGTTTACTTACAGCTTCTATTTCATTTTCCTTTAAAGCTTGTTCATAAGCTACACCTGCTATTTCATTAAATGCATCTTCATAAAAGATTTGTGCTCCATAGGTCTTTTCTACTATTTGATATGGTGCCTTTCCTTTTCTAAACCCCGGAATATTAAAGTATTTAGAATTTTTATTAAATACTGTTTTTATACTATCTTCAAACTTTTGTGCTTCTAATGTAATTTCCATTTTTACCTCATTATTGTTTTCTGTTTTTTCAACTTTTACGTTCATTTTTTAATCTCCCTCTCATTTTTATTTATAACTAATTTTAGTATTATATCACAATTATTTTATTTTGCAAGTGTTAAATCCTGTATAATCACAACTTACTAATTTAAAATTAATTCCCTCAATCTTCCCTTCTTTTACTTCTTTATGTGCTACTTCTCCATGTAAATGACCATATATACAAGTGTTAACATTGTATTTCTTCATAGTATTTAAAAATTCTTTATTATTATTAAATGGTGGGTAATGCATACACACTATTATTTCTTTATCTTTCCCGAACTTTTTAATTCCATCTTTTATTGACAATTCTAATCTTATATTTTCTCTTTTTATCATTTTTATATCTTCTTTTGTTGTTTCATTTTGCCATCCTCTTGTGCCTACAATTATTTTATCTTCATATATATAACTGTTGTTATATATAAAATTTATATTTTCAAAGTGGTTTTCTTCTAAATATTTTCTCATTTTTTTTAATGTTGTCCACCAATAGTCATGATTTCCTTTTAATAAGAGTTTTTTTCCTGATAAATTGTTTAAATATTCAAAATCTTTATATGTATCTTTTAAATGTGTAGCCCATGAAAAGTCTCCTGGTAGTAATACCAAGTCTTTGTCAGTTATTTTATTTTTCCAATTATCTTTTATTTTTTCTGTATGATTCTGCCAATTCAAGCCAAAAATATCCATTGGTTTGTTATCACTAAATGATAAATGCAAATCTGAAATTGCATAAATTGCCATAGGTTTCTCCTTCTTATTATAGTTTTAAATTAGGTACTGCATTTAAAGTAAAATTTGAAATATTTTTATTTAGATAATTAAAATATCCACTTGAAGCTATCATTGCAGCATTATCTGTGCAAAGTTTTATATCTGGCATATATATTTTTATTCCTTTATCTTCTAAATTTAAAAATGCCTTTCTTATATACGAATTTGCTGACACTCCTCCTGCTAATACTATTGTTTTTACATTTGTTTGTTTTATCGCCTTTTCTATATTATTTAATAAAATTTCTGTAACTGTATTTTGGAAGCTTGCACATAAATCAGCTTTATTTATCTCTGGATTTTTATGATGCAAATTTATTACAGCTGTTTTTATTCCACTAAAACTAAAGTCTAAATTATCAAAATGCGTTTTAGGAAGTGTTATATTTATTTCTCCTTGTTTTGCTAAATTATCAACTTTAGGTCCTCCGAGGATAGCCGTAATCCTATTACTCTTGCAACTTTGTCAAATGCTTCCCCTATTGCATCATCACGTGTTTTTCCTAAAACTTCAAATTCACAATAATCTTTTACATAAACTATTCCGCGTATTTCCTCCTGACATCATTAAACACAAAAATGGTGGTTTTAAATTTTTATATGTAATATAATTTGCAGCAATATGTCCTTGTATATGATTTACTCCTACTAATGGTTTATTATTTGCAAATGCTAATCCCTTTGCATATGATACCCCTACTAATAGTGCTCCTACTAATCCGAGGTCCATATGTGCAACATATTACATCTATATCTTTAATGTTTAAATTTGCTTTGTTTAATGCTTGTTTTGTTATTTGATTTATAACTTCTGTATGGCATCTTGATGCAATTTCTGGCACCACTCCTCCATATTCTGTGTGGATATCTATTTGCGAATTTATAACATTAGAAAGAACTTCTCTACCATTTTTTACAATGGCACAAGAAGTTTCATCACAACTTGTTTCAATTCCTAATACTATTATATCTTTCATTATATCTCCTATTAAAGTAATGTTAATAATTTAAATATATTATATACAACCCAATCTATTCCACTTAATACAACACTAAATATTGGTGTTAAAATAGTTCCTGCAAGTCCTGTTATCCAAATAAGTAAAAATACTATATAAAATATTTGTTGATTATTATAAAACCATTGTTTTGCATTGTATGATAAAAAATTCATTAATATTTTAGAACCATCTAATGGTGGTAATGGTATTAAATTAAATACTCCTAAACCAATATTTATTGTTATTGTATACATTACTATTTGGTATACTATTTGTTGCCACTGAAATGACAATCCGTTTAAAATATCTGTTACTGAAAACAATACATAATATATTGCTGTAAATATAAAAGCTAAAATAAAATTCATTATAGGTCCTGCTGCTGATACTATTGCTTCAGCCTTTGAAATAGAATATTTTCCATTAAAGTTTCTAGGGTCAATTTGTACTGGCTTCCCCCAACCAAACCCTGCAACAATTAAAAACACAAATCCTACTGGATCTATATGACTTAATGGATTTAAATTAAGCCTTCCTTGTAATTTTGGTGTTTCATCACCTAATTTATTTGCTGCATATGCATGTGCAAATTCATGAAATGTTAATGCAATTAATACTCCTGGTATTGTTAATAACAAATTTAAAATTCCATTTGTACCTGAACTAATTAGCCATAAACCTAACATTACTACTAATACTATAGTAATTGTTTTTTTATCAAATCCCAAATTAAACATATGTACCTCTTTTCTTTTGACATTATATCATACCTTTTTAATATATTAAATACTTAAATATAAAAAGTTTTTCCCTTTTTTCATTTGTTTTATTTTCTATTTTACGAAATATTTTAAATAAAGAAGTGTGTAAAAACACAAAAAGCAGAACTAAATCTGCTAACTTTAAAGATTATAAATATATATATATATTGCTAGAATATATACTATTTTAGAAACAAGAAGTTTTGTTCTTGGTAATTATTATAATGTTTTTACAATATATGAACCAAAGGAAAGAAATTGTAAGTCAAAATGCTTCTTTCCCTATCCTATCCGCCGTGTGACTTAGAGGGCACACGGCGTTTTTTTCTACTCTGTAGGTACTGATAATTCTAAATAACTAAATCCTCCATCTAATGTTTCCTCTACACTATAGCGGATATCAGAACCGGAGAGAAACTATCGGGCGGACCCCATAGGTGTTGCTAACGGTGCTGGCCACACTTCCGTTATAGTACACAACGTGTACGTCGCTAGAGCTACCGCTATACGGAGAGGCTAACCAGTAGTAGTCGCCGCTACTGTAAGTGTAATTAGTTAACCCTGCATTTGATAAATTGTTTAATTTAAACAATCCCGAGGCTGGTTCTGACGTATTCGAAATTGTATAACCAGACATATTTATTGCACTTGCTCCTACTGCATCGTTTATTTCTGGCAATGTTAGCAGCCTCACTTTATTTGCGTCTCCCATTAAGAATAAATTTCCTCCATTTGTATTTTCTGTTACTTCTGTTCCTCCTTTTGTTACTGCTTTATACCATCCTATATTATATTGTCCTTCTGCTGGCGTTATTGCAGTATAATTAGTTTCTGTATAAATAAATGGTATACTCGCAAAGTTATTATACATTCCTGCTGATGCTTTTAAATTTACTGATGTTAAAT
>JAUNSM010000113.1 GCA_030539215.1 Clostridia bacterium | reverse complement strand
AAGGGGCTGTAAAAAAAGTCCATAGCAAAAATGAGTGAATGAAAATTACTCATTTTTGCTTTTAAAAAGAGCCGGAAGTATTGAAATCTTCGGCTCTTTTGGTATAATATTTGTATGAAAAAAAACACTATTACCAAGGTATATTGTACACCAAAACAATTAAAAATACCAATAGAAATTGAAAAAATTATTGATTTTTCTGATCCAGTATATAGTTTTAGTGAAATAATAGACTGTATTGACCTAACATCATACTTTGCAGATAAGAAGGGCTGCAAAATTGGTCGTCCAAGATATAGTTATATAGTATTACTAAAAATTGTACTATTCTCATTTATGGAAAATGGATATTTATCTTTAAGGAAGATTGAAAAATCATGTAAAACTGATATTAGATATATGTGGTTATTAGACGATATGAAAGCACCTTCTTTTGTAACAATAGGTAATTTCATTAGAGATAACTTGACTAATTCAATTGAAAATATCTTTCTTGCAATTAATAAAGTAATATTTGAAAAGGAACAAGTTGATCTTGAACATACATATATAGATGGAACAAAAATTGAAGCTAATGCAAATAAATATAGTTGGGTATGGAAAAAATCTTGTATAAATAATAGAAATAAAGTATTTGAAAAAATATCTGAAATTATAGAAAAAATAAATATTCAAGATTTGGTTTCATTTAATATTAAAATTGAAAAGCGTAGTGAATATGCAATTGAATATGTAGAAGAAATTTTAAGAGAATATAAAAAATTACTTTTAATTGATGAGAATAAATTTGTATATGGAAAAGGAAAAAGAAAAACTGATTACCAAAGAAAATATGAAACTCTAAAAGAATATAAGGAAAAATTAATGTCATACGCAAAACATATAGAAATATGTGGTGAACATAGAGGTAGTTATTCAAAAACAGATAATAGTGCAACATTTATGAGAATAAAACGAGATTATATGGGAAATGACCAATTATTGCCGGCATATAATATGCAAGTTGCAGTATGTGATGAATATATAGCAACAATAGATATAAAACAATATGCTTCTGATACAGATTGTTTTATTCCTCTTATGGAAAAATATAATATGTACTATGGTAAGTATCCTAAATATCCTATAGCAGATGCAGCATATGGTTCATTTAATAATTATATATATTGTGAAAAACATGGTATGGAAAAGTTTATGAAATTTACTATGTTTGAAAAAGAAACAAAAGATCAAAAATATAAAGATAATCCATATAGAGCAGTTAATTTTAAACAAGATGAATTAGGAAATCTAGTATGTCCAAATGGAAGAAAATTTAAATTCAAATATGAACAACATGTAAAAGGTAATCATTATGGTCGAACAGAAGAAATATATGAATGTGAAAATTGTGAAGGATGTTCGCATAAAGAGAAATGTTGTCCTAAAGCAAAATATAATAGAACAATAAGGTTAAATCATGAATTAACATCAATACATGAAGAAGTTTTAAGAAATCTTTGTTCTGCTCAAGGTGCTTTACTTTGTATGAATCGAAGTATTCAAGCAGAAGGAACTTATGGAATTCTAAAATGGGATAAGTCATATAAAAGAGTTCGTAGAAAAGGTTTAGATAATGTAAATTTAGAATTCATATTAATTGCTTGTGGATTTAATTTGAATAAATATCATAATAAGAAATATAGAATAGATAAATGTGCATAGTAATTATATTATTTATCAAAAATAGATATGATTTTTATCATACCTGTTTTTGGTGTACTCAAAATAAATAAAACAATTCTAATAATGAAATATTTTTCCATTTTAGAATAAAAACTGGATAAAAAGATAGTTCTGCATTAATCTCTAATGCAAAACTATCTTTTTTTAAAGACTTTTTTTACAGCCCCTTT
>JAUNSM010000066.1:7045-7393 GCA_030539215.1 Clostridia bacterium | reverse complement strand
AGCATTCTCAATGCTTGTATTAATTTTGAAGTTATAAAAGTGTCAAATTCCCGAGTTTTTAAATATTTTATTAAGTAACACAAGCGAAAGCGCGTGAGAAAAATAGTACAAATTACATTGTAAAAATTTTTTATAAAAGTGTATCATTTAATATTGCAATTTATAATGAATTATGATAATATTTAAATTAGGGGGAAAACATATGAAAAAATTAAAAAAATTTATATTTACTTTACTAATCTTATCAGTAATTTTTATAAATATATCTGTTTCTACAGCTAATAATACAGAAATAACAGATTATGGAGATGTAAACTGTGATGGAGAGATAACAGATGCAGATAGAAG
>JAUNSM010000066.1:0-6945 GCA_030539215.1 Clostridia bacterium | reverse complement strand
TTATTTAACAAGATATTTAGAAGGAAGAGATGGATACGATTTAACAGAGCAAATGGCAAAAAATGCAGATGTAAATGCAGATGGAAAAGTAGACTCCAAAGATTATGCAATATTAAAAAAACATGTAAATGGAGAACCAGGCTATGATTTATTACCTAAAGAATATACTTTATATGGAGATGTAAATCATGATTATAAAATAACAGATGCAGATAGAAGTTATTTAACAAGATATTTAGAAGGAAGAGATGGATACGATTTAACAGAGCAAATGTTAAAAAATGCAGATGTAAATGCAGATGGAAAAGTGGACTCCAAAGATTATGCAATATTAAAAAAACATTTAGCAGGAACAACAGGCTATGAAACCTTGCCATACAATCCAATACCAATAACTACATATAATTTAATATTTAAGTCAGAAGATAATGTAGAGTATCAAAGAGTAAGCTATGCAGAAGGTGCATCAATTTCAGCTTATGCAACAAACCCAACAAAAACAGGATATAACTTTGATGGATGGTATGATCATGGAAGAGCAAATGCATATAATTTTACAACAATGCCAGCAAATGATGTAACTGTATATGCAAAATGGACAGAAAAAGAATATACAATAAACTATAATGCAAATGGTGGCACAGGTAGCACTATGGAATCATCATCATGCTATTATACAAATTCACTTGATTTACCAGGATGTGATTATGAAAAAACAGGATATAGATTTTTAGGATGGGATACAGATGCAACTGCAACAACACCAGCTTATATACCTTCACAAGGCTCAAATGGAACAATTACAGGAGCAACTTTAGCAGGTTTAGCAGATTCAAATAATAATGTAACAGTATACGCAATATGGGAAGAAGGAACGCCACCAGACCCATCAGATCCACCAAATCCACCTCAAGAGGATGGCTATACAATAACATATAATAAAAATAGCAGTACAGCAACAGGAGAAACAAATTCAAGTACGTTTGAGGCAGATTCAAACAATGTACCTTTTAATGGATGCGCTTCACAAAACACAGGATATATATTTAAAGGATGGTCAACAAATAGTACAGGAACAAACATAATAGTTGCATATGATGAGATGGGTGGAACTACGAGTGATCCAATTACAGGAGAAGATTTAGCAGAATATGATACAGATGAAGATAAACAAATTACGTTGTATGCAGTATGGGAAGCACAAGAGTTAACAATTGAAGTATGGGGATATAAAAGAAGTCAAGCAATAGGTATGGATAATCAACCACAATTTGATGAAAATGGAAATCCAGTTTACCGTGATAATTATACTCAAGAAACAATTACAATAAACTATGGCAATACATTAAGTCAAAATAATGAAAAATTAGCTTTATTAGATGAAAGAGGAGGATTTAATTTCGAAGGATGGTATGAAAGAGTAAATGGATATTTGTCAGACACAGCTTTTGATTTTACCACTCCAATAACAGATGATATTTTATTAGAAGCTAAATGGTCATATGATTTTATATATGATTTAAACGGTGGAACAGGAACAATTGCTCCACAAGAACTTATGGAAGGACAAGATATAACAATTAGTAATATAATACCTACTAAAGAAGGAGCAACGTTCTTGGGATGGACAAGAATCAAAGACCAGTATTCTGGAGAATTTGATATCCTATTTGAACCAGAACATACATATTCTTCAAATGATTTCTATAATAATACAATATATGCATTGTGGAGTTATAATACAACAACAATTAACTACAATTTGAATGGAGGAACTTTGCAAAGTGGAGAAACAACAATTCCTAGTACTACAGTTGCAAAAGGAAGTACATTAACTATTACAAGTGAAATACCAGTATTAGCAGAAGAAGGTCGTATATTTATAGGATGGGCTGATATTCAAGATGCTGATGATTTAGATCCTGAGTTTTTAGAAAATTTTGAAAGAATAGATGTTAAATCAGGCGAAAGTATAGATAATACAAATGGACAAACTAGAAGTGAAATTACATTGTATGCAATATATGGATATAATACAATGACTATAGAATATGACTTAACTGGAGGAACTGTTCCAACAGATCAAGAAACTTTAATTTCATCACATACAATTAACTATAATACAAATTTTGATTTGCCAAACATAACACCTACACAAACAGGATATGTATTTAAAGGATGGAGCATTTATCCTAGTACATATGATGGAATAGTTACAGGAACAGTTAAAATTGTAGATGTTGCAGCTGACACAATATGTGCAATGGCAGTTTGGGCTCCTCTATGGTTAGATGAGGCAAATACAGATGAAGTAAATAAAACAACAACATATACAATAGATAGTCAAGAGGAACTAGATGAATTATGTTCTCGTTACATTTGGCAAATTGAACAATCAGAAGAAACTAAAGATTATAAACATATATTTAATATTAGTGGAGATTTACAATTAAATCAACAGACAACTTTTAACAATAAATCAACAGTAAATATATTGGGTACATTAAATATGATGAATAACAGTATAGATTTAAGAGGAGCAACAATATCATTAATAGAAACAAATCTAGCAGGGCTTAATATTAGTGGATTGGGAGGAATAAGATTTAATGCAGATGCTAACTTGATTATAAATGGAATATCATTAATAGGAAATGAGACAAATTCATGTATAGATTTCGCACCAAATGAAAGAAATGATGAATATATATATTTAAACGAAAAAGTAAATGAAGAACGTAATGAACGTAACGAACTTATTTCTACTACTTATGGCTGGTCAATGTATATACAAGGAGTAGCAACATTAAAAAATACTAATATTGTTAATACAAATAGTTTTAATCTTGGAGAAAAAAATTTAATAAGAATTGAACCAAATGGAAAATTAATTGTTGATTATAATATGACAGTAGAAGGAGAGTTGACAATAGATGGAGAATTAGCTATTAATGAAGGAAAAACTGTAACATTAATAGATGATTCATCTATACAAAAACAAGAAAATAGTGTAACAGGTTTAGGCAGTTTTATAGATAATAGAAATGTATATATAACATATGTTTTAGATAATGGAATTTTAGATATTTCAAATTATGCAACTACTGTTACAAAACAAGAAAATTATACCTTGCCAGGAGAACCTACACGTGAAGGATTTACATTTACTGGCTGGAATGTAAAAGAAAATGGTAATTCCTTGTTTATATCATCATGTGCTGCAGGAGCAACTATTAAATTTAATAATGTAGAAAGAAATCAAGTAGAAATTAATGCAGGATGGGGAAAAAGACCACAAAACTAATCAAAGGTTTTACTTAAATAAATAATAATATAAAAGCTACCTAATTAAGTTTTAGCTAGGTAGCTTTTTGTTAAAAGTGAGCAAATAAATTTTCTTATTATCTTTTAATTAATAATTATATAATAAGGGATACCCTCTTGAAACTTATTTATATATGATATAAAATAATTACATATTATAATAGCAACTTAAAAAAAGGAGAAAATTATGCAAACATATTTGATTACGGGTGGAGCAGGGTTTATTGGTTCTAGTTTAAGTGAAAGATTAGTTAAAGAAGGAAATCAAGTTATTGTAATTGATAACTTTTGTAACTTTTATAATCCAAAAATTAAAGAAAATAATATTAAAGAACTAATTAAAAGTTCTAATTTTAAATTATATAGAAATGATATTAGAGATAAAGAGGCAGTGAGTAAAATTTTTGAAGAGAATAATATTAATATAGTAATTCACTTAGCTGCTATGGCAGGTGTTAGACCTTCTATTGAAAATCCTGTACTTTATCAAGAAGTTAATTGTATGGGAACACAAAACATATTAGAAGAAATGAAAAAACATAATATAAATAAATTAGTAATGGCTTCTAGTAGTAGTGTATATGGAAATTGCAAAGAAGTTCCTTTTACAGAGAATATGGTAGTAGATTTTGCTATAAGTCCTTATGCTGCTACTAAAAAAGCTAACGAAGTTATGACACATGTCTATCATAAATTATGTAACTTTAATGTAATTATGCTTAGATTTTTTACTGTATATGGTGAAAGACAAAGACCAGATTTAGCAATTAATAAATTTACAAGATTAATGCTTGAATGTAAAGAAATACCAATGTTTGGAGATGGAAATACTTCAAGAGATTATACATACATAGATGATATTGTTGATGGAATTATTAAATCTTGTAATTATGTTGAGAAAAATGAAAATGTTTATGAAATTTTAAATTTAGGTAATTCTTCACCAGTTTCTTTAAAAGAGATGATAAATACTATTGCAGAAGTAATAGGAATAGAACCACAAATTAAACAATTACCAATGCAACTAGGTGATGTAGATAGAACTTTTGCTGATGTTTTAAAGGCTAAAGAATTAATTGGATATAACCCAAAAACTTCTTTTAAACAAGGTATTGAAAATTTTGTAAAATGGTATAAAATAAATAAAGATTTATATGTTTAGGAGGAATAGTATATGAAAATAGCAGTTGCAGGAACAGGATATGTTGGATTATCGTTAGCAATATTACTTAGTCAAAAAAATGAAGTAGTAGCTTTAGATGTTATACCAGAAAAGGTAGAAATGATAAACAAATTTATTTCTCCAATTAAAGATGAATATATAGAAAAATATTTAAATGAAAAGAAATTAAATTTAAAAGCAACATTAGATTATAAAGAAGCTTTTAATGAGGCAAAGTTTATTATAATTAGCACTCCTACAAACTATGATGACGAAAAAAATTATTTTGACACATCTTCTGTTGAAGATATTATTAAAAAAGTTAAAAGTATGAATATAGACACTACTATTGTAGTTAAATCTACAATTCCAGTAGGATTTATTGAATCTATAAAAGAAAAATATGAAATTAACAATATAATGTTTAGCCCTGAATTCTTAAGAGAAGGTAATGCTTTATATGATAATTTATATCCTTCAAGAATTATAGTAGGAGAAAAATCTGAAAGAGCTAAAGAATTTGCTAACTTGTTAAAAGAATCTTGCTTAAAAGAAAATGTAGATATTAAATTTATGAATTCTACAGAAGCTGAGGCAGTAAAATTATTTGCTAATACATATTTAGCTTTAAGAGTTGCATATTTTAACGAACTAGATACTTATGCAGAAATAAAAGGACTTAATACAAAAGATATTATAGATGGTGTTTGTTTAGACCCTAGAATTGGTACTCATTACAACAATCCATCTTTTGGTTATGGCGGATATTGTTTACCAAAAGATACAAAACAGCTAAAGGCAAATTATAAAGAAGTGCCAGAAAATTTAATAAGTGCAATAGTACAAAGTAATACTACAAGAAAAGATCATATAGCAGAAGAAATAATAAATAAAAATCCGAAAGTCGTTGGAATTTATAGATTAACTATGAAGAGTGGGTCTGATAATTTTAGATCAAGTGCAATACAAGGAATTATGAAAAGAATAAAAGCTAAAGGAATTGAAATAGTAGTATATGAACCTACATTAAATGATGATGAATTTTTCAATAGTAAAGTTATAAAAGATGTAAATGAATTTAAAAATTTATGTGATGTTATTATAGCTAATAGAATGAATGATGAATTGAAAGAAATAAAAGATAAAGTTTATACGAGAGATTTATTTAGTAGAGATTAAAAAAGTCTACTATTATTTTCTTTACTTTTTTACTTTAATAATATATAGTAATAAAAAAAGAAGGTTTTTAATATGAAAATAAAAAAGAAATCTAAAAAAATATGGATAGCATTGTTAATTATTCTATTAACAATAATTACAGTTTTTGGAGTATTTGTAGGATTAATAATGAAAAAGTTTGGAAAAGTAACTTTTTTTGATTTAGACAAAACAAAGCTAGACATAAATGAAAATCTTTATAATGATATATCTGATAAAGTTTCTAAAAATGAATATGATTCTATAATAAATATTTTACTTATTGGCACAGATTCTGAAAATGGATATGATAAAGAACAACATAGTGATGTAATTATGATTTTATCTGTTAACCAAAGTAAAAAAACTATAAAATTAATAAGTATACCAAGAGATACAGCAGTAGATATACCAGATTATAAAAGATTTAAATTAAATAAATCATATTCTTTTGGACAAGAACAACTTTTAATACAATTAATAAATAGTAATTTTGATTTAAATTTAGAGGAATATGTTACAATAGACTTTTCTGGAATGATAGATGTAATAAATAGACTCGGCGGAATTGAAATGGATATTACATATGAAGAAATGAATTATATTAATAAAGGTTTAGTTAAAATGTATAATCTTTCTGGAAATGATTATGAAAAATTAAAAACTCATGGGAAAGTTACATTAAATGGAGAACAAGCAATGGTTCATGCAAGAAATAGAACTGTTGGAAATGATTTTACAAGGGCAGAAAGACATAGAGATGTTATTTCAGCAGTTATAAATAAGATAGCTAGTATGAGTGCAGAGGAAATATGGAATATTTCAGATTATATTTTAGATGATGTAAAAACAAATGTTAATATTGTTAATTATTTAAATAAAGTTCCATCTTTCTTAATACATAAAAATGAGTATTTATTTAATATTACATCAGTGATGATCCCTTCATTAGAGTATAGTAAAGGACTAATGGAAGACCGGAGCATATTTAGTAGAAACAGATGTAGAAAAAGCTAAACTAGATTTTATAAAATATATGTACGAAATGTAAAAAAAATTTAAAAAAGTATATAAGAAAATGTGTTTTTATGATAGAATTTAAAATTGATATGAGATATAATATAAAAATAAGGAGAATTTAATTTGAAGAAAATAATAAAAATATTAATACTGTTTTTAATTATAATTTCAACTACGGTTACAATATTTGCAACAGAGCCAGTGATACAACCAGAGCCAGAAACAGTGGTGCAACCAGAACC
>JAUNSM010000112.1 GCA_030539215.1 Clostridia bacterium | reverse complement strand
CATTGTAAAAATTTTTTATAAAAGTGTATCATTTAATATTGCAATTTATATTTTTTTGTAAATATTGTAAATATCTGTTTACATTTATCAAAATTTCTTGTACAATGTAAATGAGAAATAAACAAATGAAAAATTAAAGGGGGCAAAAGTTAATGAAAATACTTATGCTTACATGGGAATATCCACCAAGAATAATTGGAGGAATTTCTAGAGTAGTACACGATTTATCAAAAAGGTTAATTAAAGATGGTCATGAGGTTTATGTAATTACCTATAAAGAAGGAAATTCTCCTTATTATGAAAATGATAAAGGAGTTCATGTATATAGGGTAGATAATTACATGATTAACCCTAATAATTTTATAGATTGGATTATGCAACTTAATTTTAATATGATAGCAAAAGCAAATGAATTAATAGCAAATGGAGAAAAATTTGATGTTATACATGCACATGATTGGTTAGTAGCTTATTCAGCAAAAACATTAAAAAATTCGTATAATATGCCATTAGTTAGCACAATACATGCAACTGAAGCAGGCAGAAATGGTGGGATACATGATGAAATTCAAAGATATATAAATGATACAGAATGGATGCTTACATATGAATCTTCAGAAGTAATTGTAAATAGTAAATTTATGAAAAATGATTTACAAAGGCTATTTGGACTTCCATATGAAAAAATAAATATAGTAGCAAATGGAATAAATAGTACTGCTTATAGTGGAATAGAAAAAGATTATGATTTTAGAAGGCAATATGCTGCAGATAATGAAAAAATAATATTATTTATGGGTAGACTAGTATATGAAAAAGGTGTACAACATTTAATATCTGCAATGCCTAAAATATTAGAAAAATATAATGATGCAAAGCTTGTAATAGCAGGAAAAGGCGGAATGATAGATGAATTAAAAGCACAAGTAGAAGTAATGGGATTAAGCCAAAAAGTATATTTTACAGGATATTTAAATTCAAAACAAGTATCAAAAATGTATAAATGTGCAGATGTTTCAGTATTTCCAAGCACATATGAACCATTTGGAATAGTAGCATTAGAAGCAATGTTAGCTGGAGTGCCAACAGTTGTATCAGATATAGGAGGACTTAATGAAATAGTACAACATGGTATAGATGGAATGAAAAGTTATGCAGGAAATGCAAATTCATTGGCAGATTCAATACTTTCGTTATTATTTAATCCTGAATTATGTAGTAATATAGCAAAAAAAGCAAAAGCAAAAGTAAAAAACGAATATAGTTGGGCAAAAATAGCACAAGACACACATTTTATATATCAAAAAGCAATATGTCAAACAATGGCAGAGCGCCAAGCAAATCAAATAATACAAGAAAAAGCAAGAAAGTCAAAGAAAATAAGAAATGCAGAAACAGAAATTACAAATTTAATTTCATTTAACAAAAAGAGACAAGCATATGCTTAAAAAAGGAGAGAAAAAATGTACGTATATGATGAGGCTAACAATTTAGCAAAAGCAATACAAGATAGTAAAGAGTATAAAGAATATAAAAAAGCAAGAGAGCAATTATTAGATATGCCAGAAATGAAAACTAAAATAGATGATTTTGAAAAAATAAGATATGAAGTACAAGTTATGTCATTTCAAGGAGAAAAACAAGACGAAGAAAAAATGAAAAAATTACAAGAAATGTATGACATTCTTATGAAAGAGCCACAAATAAAAGAATATTTTGATGTAGAGGTTAGATTTAATATAATGCTTGCAGATGTTAACAAAATAATAAGTGAATCTGTAAAAGATTTATTATAAATCAATTTTATATCTTTAAAGAACGTGTCGCTAAAAAGGAAAAATTTTTTGCAAAAAACTATTTACAAAAACAAAATTTTCATATAAAATAAAAATAGAAAAAAGCAACAAACACATTGCAAAAACCAAAGAAAAGGAGAGAGAAAAATGGCAATCAATGAAACCATTGGGAGAGTAACACACACACACACAC
>JAUNSM010000065.1 GCA_030539215.1 Clostridia bacterium | reverse complement strand
AAGCATTTTCAATGCTTGCATTAATTTTTATGTTATAAAAGTGTCAAATTCCCGAAAATTATAAAACGTCTTGTTTTTATTTTCTTGTTATGATAAAATACTACTAAATTTAGTATACAAATGAAAGGGAGTTTTAGAATGAATAAGAGATACAAAAGCAGTAATGGTATTACTTTGGTGGCATTGGTAGTAACAATAGTTGTTTTATTGATATTGGCAGGGGTAAGCTTAAATTTACTATTAGGAGAAAATGGCATAATTTCAAGAGCAGGAGATGCGGCTAGAGATACAAATAATTCTACACTAAAAGAGCAAGTTGATTTAGCTATAACAAGTTCTAGTATGCAAGATAATTATCAATACAATAAAGATAATGCAAAAACAGAAATAGAAAAAATAACTGGAGTAACTGTAACAGATAATGGAGATGGAACATTAATAGTAACAAAAGATGGAATAACAGTAAATGTTGATGAAAATGGAAATACAACAATACAAGGACAAACAGGAGAATCAGGAGGTTCAGGCGGTGGAGAGACACCAATTCCAACAGACACAGAATCATATATTGGGTATTATGCAGACATGGATGGAAATGGAACAGTAGATGGAATAATATATGCAGATTTGGCTCATGATAAAAGTGGAATTTGGAATAATGATAGTTTCTCTCATTATGAATATACAGCTAAAACCAATTTGAAAAGTTATTATATAAGTAAAACTGGTCATTCACAAAAATGGGGGACAGGAACCGAAACAATAACAGCAGATGTTATTACACCAATAAAAGGAACAACAGGAAATGATAGATTTTATGTAATGGCATTAGAAGATTTTAAACAAGAGCCATATAATTATTTTTATTGGTATTATAATGCATATGGAAAACTAGATAGAACAGTTGCTACAGGATATAATGATTTTGGACAAGGAAAAATAAATACTATAAATATGCTAAATGACTGGAATAATACAGTAAAATATGGAGAACAGACTACAAGTGAAAGTGGAAAGTTATATATAGATTTATGGGGAGCAATACAAGATAATCAATATTCTTTAGTACAAAATGAAAATGATAGTGTTAAATGGTTTATACCATCTAAAGCAGAGTGGAGTGCATTTGGGGATTATTTATATAATAGTTTAAATATAGACACGAACAATTATGTAAATTTTGGCCTTAGTGATTGGTACTGGTCTTCTTCGCAGTACGGTACTAGCGGCGCGTTTCGTGCGTACTTCGGCAATGGCTATGTTAGCTACAGCGATGTGATTTACGGCAATGCTGTCCGTTTGGGCGCGACTTTCTAATTTTGTAAAAAATTGGAAACAAAACAAAGCGTTATGTGAATAACGCTTAACATTCAAAATGAGAAAAAGCTTCGTGAGAAGCTCTCATTTAGAATGAATACACGAACTTTAAATTTTATCTTTGGTAGAAAAATAATGAAAGAAAAAATATGGAAGAACAGAATAATAAACAAAGAAAAAATCATTGGGCTAAATCGAAAGTTGATGAAGCAACAAAGAAAATAAATAGTGAAATATATAAAAGAAATAGACAAGCTCCAATACAATTAAAAATGGATGATTTAGCGATATACATAAATGATAAAATAACAAGAAGAGGAATTGCAAAAGGGATGATTTTTGTTCAAGAAGATTTTAACAAAAATATTCTTAGAGCAGAAAAGAAAACATTAGAAATACTTATAAGCTCGGATTTAGAATTTCAATATAGAAGTTTAATGGTAATTAAACAAATTTTAAAAGTTGAAATATGGACAGATATTAGATTTCTAATGATAAACAAAGCTATAACCCCAGGAGAAATAACTGAATTAATCAGAAGGCAAACTGAGATTGATAAAGATGTAGAAAAATGGGGACAAAGCATACAAAGAGCTATATCCGCCAGAGGGTAAGATTAGCAAACTTTTATTTATTAAATGAGAGATATTTAATATAATGAAAGTGATTGCTCCACCAAATATTTGGTATTTTCAAAAGTTGAGCAATACGAAATTAGAGTAAGTCGTAGTCGTTTGGGTTTGGCCTTAGTGATTGGTACTGGTCTTCTTCGCAGAACAATACTAACAACGCGTTTAATGCGAACTTCAACAATGGCTATATTAACAACAACAATGTGAATAACAACAATTCTGTCCGTTTGGGCGCGAGTTTCATTATAATAAATAGAAAATACCTTTCATTTCTTGGAGGGTATTTTTATATGAGGTGTAAATGGAAAATTTAAGTTTTGAAGAATTATACGAGGCATATAATTTATGTTTGAAAAATAAAAAAAGAAAAATGGGAACATATAATTTTGTGAATTTTGATTTGTGTAAGAACTTGTTTGAATTATTAGAGGAATTAAATAATCATACGTATATACCACAATCATCAAATTGTTATGTTATAACAGACCCAGCTCTCAGAGAAATTTATGCAGCACAATTTAGAGATAGAATAGTTCAACATTTTTATATGAAAGAAATAGAAAATATTTTAGAAGAAAAATTTGTCATTGGATGCTCTTCTTGTATAAAAGAAAGAGGAACAGATTATGCATTAAAACTACTTAGAAATTATTTAGAAGAAATATCAAATAAAGGAAAGCAAGATTGTTTCTTTTTAAAAATAGATTTATCAGGATATTTTATGTCTATAGACCGTAAACAAATAAGTGATAAATTTGAGAAAATAATAAGAGAAGATTATAAAGGAAAGCATAAAGAATTACTATTGTACCTAACTCCAGTTATTTTTGAAAATAATCCAGCAAGAAATTGTAAATATAAATGTGATGAAAAACTAAGAATGAAAGTACCAGAAAGAAGAAAAATGGATTCAGAGTCTGATTATGGAATGGCAATAGGAAATTTAACAGCTCAAGCTGCAAGCAACTTGAATTTAAATGATTTTGACAATTATGTGGTAAATAATCTTAAGTTAGATAAGTATATTAGATATGTTGATGATATAGTAATAATATCAGAAAATAAAAATCAATTAATAAATGTTTTACCGAGTATATGCAAGATGCTTGAAAATACACATCAATCAATAAGTAAAAAGAAAACTAAAATAGATACAGCATACTATGGAGTACCATTTTTAGGTAAAATTTCATATCCTTATGGATATCAAAAACCAAGCAAACAAGTAATTATAAGAACATATAAAAAATCTGAAGAAATTAAATATGATAGTAATGAAAGTTTATTAGCAAAAGTAAATTCACAGATAGGAAGCTTGAAAAATTATAATTGTAAAAAACTTATAATAAATTATGCCAATAAGTTACCAAAAGAAACAAATAAAATAGTAGACTTTAATGAAATTGAATATATTTTCAAAATGAAAAACAATAATTGCTAAAAATTATGAGCACTTATTGTTTTTTTAGCCATTCATAAACCTCATCTTCAGTAAGTTCATTATGTTTTAATTTGAAGATTTTTTCTTTAGCCTGTTTTTTCCAAATATCAAATTCTTTTTTTACCTGTTTATTTTGTTTATTTTTATTAACAAAAGCAAATTTTTGTTGATATAATTTTCTATATTCTCCATAAGGCGTTTTGTCTTGTAATCTTTTATTATAAGATAAAATAGCACCTTGTTCTCTACAAGTTTTTCCTTTTTCCTTTGGATAATCACAATAAATCTCGTCAAGTCTTTTATTTGGGATAAAATACATACCACAATTTTGACATTTTTTGATAGGATAATTCTCTGTTTTAGATAATTCTTCTAATATAGCATAGCAAATACTTGATACGTCATTGCTTTTATGAGTATTTGACATAGCAATAAGCATAT
The DNA here is from genome assembly GCA_030539215.1 of Clostridia bacterium. Classification (GTDB taxonomy): domain Bacteria; phylum Bacillota; class Clostridia; order TANB77; family CAG-508; genus CAG-452. The sequence continues at coordinate 3,738 of JAUNSM010000065.1, read as the reverse complement.
TTTTTTCTTTCAAATTATTTAATAAATTTTCTTCAGACATACCGATAAATTCCTCAAATTTATTAGAATAATTATCTTGTATTACATTATCATTTTTTCTATATGAATACAATGCTCCTTTTCTTTTTATAAGATATACGGCATATCTTTGAGAATATGTATAAGGTTTTAAATCTTCTTCATCATAAATGTTATATATGTAATTAATAGCTTGTATTATATTTTCTTGAATATTCAAAAGTTGATCTTTTAATGTGCTGTATATTTTTTTTGTTTCTTGCAAATAAGTTTCATCATTTCCATAATTATTTTTTAATTCAAATTTATATTCTTCATCTATATCTAGTAATATTTCATATCCATAGGCATAGAAGAAATCTTTATATGCACTATCGTAAGTAGATAAATCAGCATTTATGAATCTTAATAAAAATAAACCGAGTTTATCTGCAAAAGGGAAATATAAGGTAGCAGGTTGTTTTAGTCCGTTGTCAGTTCCTTCTTTATTTTTCCAATGCACATATCTTAACCTTTTATCATAATCAATGTCAAAATCGGCTTTATAAAAATACATGGGTGTTGAATAATATTCTTCTTTTTTCTCTTTATTAAACCAAATATAAAAATCTTCAAAATGTTGGACATTTGGCAAATCTATATTCATTTCAATACTTTCCTCCGTTTCTACATAGTATTATCAAAAACAATTTATAAAAAAACAAAAATTGTTATTGACATCTTATAATTATTATACTATAATAGTCTTATAATTACAATACTTTTTGAAATAATAATTGTTTTAAATTGTAGAATAAAAATTCACTACAATTAAATTAAGAGAAAGAGAGGTGGTAAAAATAGAAAAAATAACCAAAATAACAAAACTTTTTTATGAGCAACATTTAAGACCGACAGACATTGCAAAACAAATTGGTGTAGGTAAATCATATATAACAAAAATTATTCAAAAAGATAAGAGATATATAGAAGAAAAGGAAAGCCGAGCCAAAGAAAGTAAGGAAAGACAAAAAGTTTGCAAAAGGAATTATATAAATAATAAAAGACATCAAGAAAAGGTAGAATATAAAGCAATGTTAAAGCAAATAAATATAGACAATGAATATTTATCTACTAAAAAAGAAATATCAGATAACGACTTTGCAAAATGGAATCGTGGAATGTATGAATATGATAAAAATAGCAGTGATTTAGTATTAAGAAATGGTATAAATGTAGGATATAATGTTAGTAAGAGAGTAAGCAATGTAGTTAATCCAAATTGGATAAAAGCAAAAGTAAGAGTTAATGTGTGAAATTTTTAGCCACAAGGAGAGGGCTATTTTTTTGTTTCAAAAATTAAATTGAGAGTTTTATAAGTGTTAATGACATTTATAGAACTCTTAAATTTTAGAAAGGGGAAATCAAGAATGATTTTAGGAAAGAAAATTCAAAAAGTATGTAGATTATAAAAAATAACAATAGGTAAATATAATATAACTGAATATTTTATGACCTGTTGGAATTTAGCATATAAAAGGTGCTAATTTAAAGGTAGGTGATAAGCAATATGAAAAATGAATATACTGTAAAAGAAGTATTTGATGAAAAATCAAAACCATTAGAAGAAAAATTACAAGAAATATTTATTTCATTTTTAATCGAAAAAATCAACCATTAGTGTTGATTTTTTTGATATAGAATTGTATAATTCAGTTATAAATTGGATTGGAGGAAACTTATTGTTATTAGAAAGAGAGGTTTTATGATAACAATAGCAAATCCTGAAAAATATGTAGCAGGATTATATGAAAGATTATCCAATGAAAATATTGAAGTTGGAAATGGCGAAGTATTGGTAACTGATGAAGATGAAAGAGAAAGTGGAAGTATCAGCACACAAAAATTATTTTTAAGAAACTTTTGTAAAGACAATAATATACAAGTATATGATGACTATACAGATGATGGAGTTTCTGGAGCAACTTTCGACAGACCAAGCTTTAATAGAATGATAAAGGACATTGAAAATAAGAAAATTAATTTAGTAATAGTAAAAGACTTATCTAGGTTTGGTAGATTATCAAGTATGATTTCATTTTATTTAGAAGAATTTTTTATTGAAAAAGGTGTTAGATTTATTGCGATAACAGATGATATAGACACAGGACATATCGAAACATCCGAAGAAATGGTACAATTTAAAGCATTTTTTAATGAATGGTATTTACGAGATACATCAAGGAAAGTAAGAAATGGTAAGAAAACAAGAGCAAAAGAAGGCAAAGTAATGACTACTTATGCAACTTATGGATACAAAAAAGATCCAGCAGATTATAACCATTATATTATAGACCAAGACATAGCTCCAATAGTTAGAAGAATATTTATGTTAGCACGAAATGGAATGACACCAACAGACATAGGAAAAATTCTAACAGATGAAAGAACTTTAGTACCATCAGAAGTTGTAGGAAACGGACATACAAGAAAAGATGGAATAAAGAGAGGTTGGAATAGAAATACAGTTAAAAGATTGCTGCAAAATGTAACATATCTAGGGTGGGTATCAAATGGAAATACTAAAAAAATCAACTATAAAAGCAAAAAAACAATGATAATGCCTAAAGAAGATAGAATAGTTGTAAAAGGTATGCACACACCAATAGTAGATGAAGAAACTTTTAATATTGTTCAAGAACAAATAGCAAGTAGAACATCAACAAGGGTAAAAAGCTATGATTGGTTATTAAAAGGAATTGTATGTTGCAAAGAATGTGGTAAGAAATTAAGTATAGTACCACAAAAACACCCCAATAAAACAACTTTTTATTTAAGATGTAATACTTATGCAGGAAATACACATTTAGGATTATGTACTTCTCATAGTAATAATTTAGAAAAAGTAACAAACTTTGTAATTGAACAAATAAAAAATAGGTGCAGACAATTTCTAAACGAAGAAAAGTATGGTAAAATTGCAGATAATTCAAAAGATAAAATACTAAAAGATAAGTTTAATGTTAAAAATGAAATTCTTATAATAGAAAAGAAAATTAAAGATATAAACAAAAAAATAGATAAATTGTATGAAGATAAATACAATGGACTATTTGAAGATGAAGATTTTACAAGACTTTATTCAAAACAGATAGAAAATAGAAAGCAATCAGAAGAAAGAATAAAGCAATTAAAAGAGTTAGAAGAAAAAGAAGATTCTTCGGTAGATATTAACAAACTTGTAAAGGATTTTGTTGATATGAAGGAAATAACAAGAAATATGCTTGTATCTTTAGTTGATAAGATAGAAATATCAGAAAGTAAAGAAATAACTATATATTATAAATTCAATATTTTAAATATGAGAAAAGAAGAAAATGAAAATTTAGAAAAAGTTGGCTAGACTTTAAAAATAGTCATAACGGAATATTAGGACAATAATAGTAATGTTAATATTAGTGGGAGTAAGCATAACAGTAGCAATAAACGGAGGGCTATTTGGCACAGCTAAAAATGCAAAAGACAGAACAAAAACGGCAGTAAAGGCAGAACAAAAATTAGCAAATGGAAGAATAAAAATAGGAGATAATTTTTATGCAAGTATAAATGATTATCCAGACAATCCAATATATACAGCAAGTGTAGGAGACTTTGTACAATATGACGTAGCATATACAGACGTATATATAAATCAAGCATACACAAACAAAAACGGGTGGAGAATATTAAGATACGAAACAG